>JAWCMB010000045.1:0-286 GCA_038850115.1 Thermoproteota archaeon | reverse complement strand
CGGTGGGAAATCAGGATTAGCGTTGAATCAGGCAGATGGCTCAAAACACCCCTCATGATCTCATTCTCCAGGTCCACCGCAATATTCGAAGTAGACTCATCCAAGAACAGTACGCGCGGCCTTCTCACCAGCGCTCTAGCTATGCACACCATTTGCTTCTGCCCCCCGGAGAGCCTTCTCCCCGCTTCACCGATATCCGTGTCGTATGCCAAGGGAAGACTCATCACGAACTCGTGGGCACGGCTTATTTTCGAGGAGACCAGCACATCCAGCGGGGAAGCCTCCT
>JAWCMB010000044.1:12463-13634 GCA_038850115.1 Thermoproteota archaeon | reverse complement strand
AGCGTTGTGGTTAAGTTCAAAGCCCTGGCGCTCAGCACAAGCCTAACAGGCTCCTTAACGTTCATGAGCTTCGGCCACTCGACCCTCATTCTATACAGCCCTTTTTCGAATACTATTTCACAGCCCTCGGTTAAAGATCCAATCTGGATGACTGACCTTACCTCGGTATCATTGCTTGGAGCAATAACTTTGAAGTAGAGCTCGAGGACGTCCTCATTCATCGAGATGGCATCGGGAATTATCTCGATAAAGTCAATAACCTCTTCTCCCTCAACCCCTATCATCGCATGCCCCTTTTTCCAACCCCTCACCTCTTGCCTGTAGCAGTCGATTAGACGCAGACGTAGAAATCACCCTTAACCGCGATGTTGGGCATGGAAATCTTAACCCAATCCAGGGTCGCGTTCTTGAGGCAGTCGGAGATGGAGAAGGAGCCCCTGAAAGCCAAGTTGAAATCGCCATCCCTCACCTCAATGATGAAAGACCCATTACCTTTGATCACAGCGAAGCCGTAGATGAGGACAGCGGTTATCTTCCACCTAAAGGCAGGAGGAGTGAATTTGACGGCCATTCCGTTTGGATAATAATCACTCCAGAAATATTCCGCACCACCGTTGTCGTAACGCAACAGCAGGCTCGAACCGGGACGAACGCGTGGGACTTGAGCCAGTATTAATAGGGTCAGAAGCGCGATCTTTCCCGTCGTCTGGGCCGCGGACTTATCGGCTTCTCTCCTCATATCATCCAGAGGGGCCGGAGGGGATATTTTTATACCATGTAGTAAGCGAAAATTTCCGCTGACTGTCGGAAATTTTTTCCTACAGAAAGATTTATATATGTTATTCCCGTCCGCTTGGCGAGCGCCATTTTCACGGCCAATTCTCTAGGAAATTAAGGGTGAAAAAGCCATCGAGAGTTGGAGCGCAGCGACGAAGACTTTCATTGAAAAATTTCGTTTACCTCCAGGTAAATATCGTTTGCGTTTGGTAAACGTTTGTTTACCGGGGAAAAGCTTAAATATAGGTCGCCGGGGCGGACACTTACCCAATTTCATTTTCTTCCTTATTTCAACGACACGCAAGTAGAGGCCGCTCGATTTTCATTTTCAGCCAAATCCCCGGCCGCTCCAAAAAGCCCGTCTGCGCTTTCTCCTCCTAGTCCTCACTGGCAA
>JAWCMB010000044.1:1601-12453 GCA_038850115.1 Thermoproteota archaeon | reverse complement strand
CAGGTGGAGCGCCACCAAGGCTCGGGGTAAGAACATCGTTGGAGGACCATACGTCGGAGGAAACCACTGGAGCGACTATAAAGGGATTCGATGGGGATAAGGATGGGATAGGGGACACCGAGGCTCCATATGGGCCTGGAGATTACTTACCCCCGGTTAAATACGTGAACGAGCCTCCAAAGGCCGATTTCTTCCACTATCCCTTAAGGATAACCTGCATGAGCGAGATAAGCTTCTTGGACAACTCGACCGACCCCGATGGGGAAATAGTTAGCCGGATGTGGGACTTTGGAGATGGTTGTAATGCTACTGGCATTGTGGCGAGGCATATCTTCACGAAGAAGGGGAACTACACAGTTAGGCTGACAGTTAAGGACGATGGCGGGCTGGAAGCAAGCTGCGAGAAGACTATAACGGTGTACAACCACCCGCCAATAGCAAACTTTACGTACTCGCCTAAGGAGCCCCGTGTGAACGAGATGGTGACTTTCGTCAGCAACTCGACGGATCCAGATAGTAAAATAGTGAGATGGGAATGGTCATTCGGAGACGGGAGTAAAGGCATTGGCGAGAACGTCACTCACGCTTATGCTAAAGAAGGTAACTACACCGTTGTCCTCGTAGTATATGACGAGGAGGAGATGGATTGGTACCTCGGAAGGGCGAGCGTGAGGCCTGAGGAAAGGCTTGACATGCAACGCTTCACGTGGACTTTCATCTTGATTGCCATAGTTGCAGTGATCATCATAGTGTATGTGGCGCGCGCTTAAGAAATTCCTTTCACGAGGTGGTCTAGCAGGAAGAGATATCTACTCATAGTGTCAATATCTCGCGTTTAAGCCTCTCCGCATACTCTTTATCGAAGAAGGCCCTGAGGCGCTTCACGCTCGTTCCATAGGCGTCTATAACCTCCTCCTCTAATGTTTCAGAATATCTTGCCTCAGGGTCTATCTCGTCAAGCATCTGGATGAGAAGCCTCCTCTCCTCCTCCGGCATTATTCTCCTATCCGTCATGGCGGCAGCCCTGGCATGAACCCCCTCGTCCAAGAGGTGTTTCAGGGCTTTGAAGGGAAGCTCGTAGAATTTTCCCTGGGCGCCCGTCCTCATCGTAAAACCCTCTTGCGTAGCAGCCTTGAATGAGATCCTGACATAGAGCTTACTACTAAAATCCACAAGCCTCTTAACATGGTTAACATCTAACCCCAAGATTACACCATTTGTCTCTAAGATGAAGAGAGAATATTTTGAAGCCTTAACATACTCCAGAACCTTAAGTAGATGCCCCATTCCTATTGTCGGCTCGCACCCAGAGATGCGGAGCTTGTCAACCTTGGGCAACGCCCTTCTCCAATATTTAGAGTAGGATACCCCTTCTTCAGCAGCCTTGAAGAGCTGCCCAGCAGCCTCCTTGGGAGAATAGTATTCATCGAACTTCTCTGGAAAATCTCTAGACCAGTTTGACCAGCAGTAGATGCATCTGAGACAGCAGCCGACAGCGTAGCCGGTTGCAATCCCCCCGTAGACTGGTACAGAGTAGAAGCCCGTGTACTTTCTCTCCAAGCCCCCCGGCCCAGGCCTAGTCACGATCCGCTCTGTCTCTTCAGCAAGCTTGATAGGGTCGAAAGGCCTGAAACCTAGAGTCAGAAACCTTTGATACCCCTCCACTTTCCATCTGATTAACATGAGGCAAAGGAGCCTAATAAACGGAGAGGCGGCACACTTGCAGAAAAATATTTTGTCAGAAACCTTGTCTAGCCTATTTTTCTCTATGTTGACGGAAATACTTGCAGAAGATTTGCCTATGATTGGCTAACACCAAGAAAAATATGGACCGGGAGGGACTCGAACCCTCGCCCTCTCGCTCGCGAAGCGAGCGTTCTACCTCTGAACTACCGGCCCCCGGCTAGTTTAGGCAACCCGTCTTTTTATACTTTAATGCTTTCCCCCGTCTTTTAAAGCTCTGAAAAACGTTTATCAGGTGGTTTTCTTCTTCAGATGTGAGACGAAAAGGGAAAGGATTTGGAGAATGAGCAGTAGAATATTCTTGCTGAACTACGGCTGCGCTGTGAACAGGGCGGAGGGCGAGGCTATGGCTGGTGTGCTCGCCAGCAGAGGCTTCACCCTGGTGGATAGTGAGGATAAAGCTGACCTGGTTTTAGTTAACACGTGTGGGGTGAAAACTCCTACGGAGAACAAGATTCTCCACAGGTTGGGAACAATAGGGCCGGATAAGCGGATCGTGGTTGCTGGGTGTTTGCCGAAGATTATTGGGGTTGACAGGATTCTTGAGGCTGGAAACGTGAAAGGAGTGTTAGGCCCGGCTGCGGGGGAGGATGTTATTAAGGCTGTTGAAACAGTTTTGAATGGTGGCAGGTACATCAGGCTTGACGGGGTAGGCTTCAACAATCTTCTCCCCTGCAAGAGAGAAAACCCGGTTGTTAGAAAGATAGTGGTTGCGCAGGGGTGTGTGGGGGCATGCAGCTATTGTGCGACACGGTTTGCAAGAGGGAGGCTTCGCAGCTACAGTGTTGAAGAAATCGTTTCAGCAATACGGAGAAGCGTTGAAGAAGGGGTTAGGGAAGTATGGCTTTCTTCTCAAGACAATTCCGTTTACGGTATGGATAATGGAAGAAGCATCGTTGAGCTTCTTGAAAAAATAGCTGACGTAGAGGGCTTGTTCCTTGTAAGGATAGGCATGATGAATCCGAGAGGCGTTTTGAAGCATCTCGACGGCATTGTTGAAACCCTCAGGAATAAGAGGTTCTTCAAGTTTATTCATATACCTTTGCAGAGCGGTAGCAACAGGGTTCTGGAAGACATGAACCGGGGCTATTCTGTTGAAGACTTTACGAGGATTATCCTGAGGCTCAGGAGGGAGATACCTAGGATATCCGTCGAGACAGACGTGATAGTCGGTTATCCGACTGAAAGCAGGGAGGATTTTGAGAGAACCTTTAAAGTCATAAGAGCTGTGGAGCCTGATTTTCTCAACATTTCAAAGTTTTACTCTAGGCCCGGAACCCCGGCGTCAAGGCTGCTGCAGCTGCCAACGGATATTGTTGCAGAGAGGAGCAGGCTGCTCTCTAGGCTTGCACTGGAGGTTAAGGATAAGCGTTCCGCCTTCTGGGTTGGCTGGGAGGGCTTGGCTCTGGTTGACGAGGAGGGGGTAATCCCGGGTAGCTTCATAGCCAGAAACATGTTTTACAAGCCGATAGTCCTCGAGCAGAATGTTGAAATCGGGAGCTTCATACGCGTACGCGTGACTTCCCATAAGCCGAATTTCCTAATCGGAGAAGTGGTCGATAAGGATCTGGATGAAGCGGAGGCCCTTAGGCTTCTTGAAGAGGAGAACCGTGTTTCAATAAGTCTTAGTTCAAACTAGGTTTTCCAGGACGATAAGTATTTCTTCTGCTCATCCGTTAACTCGTCTATCTCCACGCTCATCGTTCTGAGTTTCATTGAGGCAACCAGCATGTCTATCTCCTCTGGAACAGGGTAAATGCCTGAGGGAAGCTCCCTGTGCCTCACCAAGTATTCTGAGACGAGCGCTTGGTTTGAGAAGCTCATGTCCATCACGTCCGGAGGATGGCCTTCAGCCAAAACCAGGTTGACAACCCTACCCTTGGCCAGCAGGTAGACCCTTTTCCCGTTAGTAAGGACGATTTCCTCGACGAAAGGCCTAACCTCGCTGATGCTTCTCGCCTCCCTGTAGAGGGTTGCAACATCGATTTCAACATCGAAATGCCCAACGTTTGCAAGGATTACACCATCCTTCATTATGGTTACAGCCTCGTAGGGTATTGCTTTCACGTTGCCCGTGGCGGTTATGAAAACGTCTCCGACTTTAGCAGCCTCTTTGATGGACATCACGGTAAACCCGTCCATAACAGCCTCAAGAGCCCTTACTGGAGACACTTCCGTCACTATCACGGAGGCCCCTAAACCCCTAGCCCTGTTCGCCACACCTTTTCCAACCAGCCCGTAGCCGCACACAACGACTTTCTTACCTGCGAAAAGTATGGATGTTGCTCTTATAATTCCATCCACGCTTGACTGCCCTGTTCCATACCGGTTGTCGAAAAGCTTCTTAGACTGGGCTTCGTTGACGAAGAATACTGGAATCACCAGCCTACCGGCTTTCTCAAGCGCTCTAATCCTTATTACTCCCGTAGTCGTCTCCTCGAGAGCCCCGTAAACCCTGTTTTTCGACATTATGTTCTTCTCATGTGCTCTGATTATCGAGTCTGCCCCGTCATCTATGAGTATGGAGGGATTATGAGAATGCGCCCAGTCAATCGCCTCGAAATACTCGTTCATGCTCATACCCCTCCAGGCCCTGACTTCAACGCCTTTAGACTTTAAGGCTTCAGCCACATCGTCGTCTGTTGAGAGAGGGTTTGCAGGCGTAAGGTAGACTTTCGCACCACCATCCCTTAAAGTCTCAACCAAGTTCGCCGTCTCCTTAGTTACGTGTAGCGTTACTGAGAAGACGATGCTTTCGAACGGCCGCTCCCTAGCGAACCGTTCTCTAACCCTGCCTAGAACCGGCATGAGCCTCCTAGCCCAATCTATCTTCTTAATTCCGAGCTCGACGTTTCCAGCCAACCCTGTAAACCACCCTCGCGTCTTTTAAAAAGCTTCTCTCAGGTGAACGGTTCTGTGCCGAAGAACCTGCGATAGAGACTCGTGAGTTCACTGATGCTCAACATTCCCTCTTGCACACCCTCAACCCTCCATATGGAAAACGCTTCTAAAAGACCTATTCTGCAGGATTCTTCCAGAGTCAACCCTTTTTGCAGACCAAACAGGATGCCTGCTGCAATGCCGTCGCAACAGCCGATGGAGCTGCCTGTTTTCTCAGGCGGCACAGGGCCTACTCTGGAGACCCAGCCATCCCTATGGTGGATCTCGATTAGCCCCGTCATCTTATCCTCCAAGACTATTGCCTCAGGGTATTCTGACCCCAGTGTGAAGAACTCCCTTATGCTCTTAAGCCTAAGAAGATCAGCCGCCTGCTTAATCTCATTATGGTTCCCAAGAATTATTTTGGAGTTTGGAACCATGACTTTAACATAATCCTCAGTAACACCGTAGGACGCAACGTCCACGATTACGTCTATGCCTCTTTTCCTAGCCGTCAAGATAGAGTTCTTCATGAATGGCGTTTCAGAGGATGTTACGAAAAGTATGTCTGCCGATTCAAATTCGTATTCAGGTATCGGCCGGAACTTTTCAACACCGCTTGCACCTTCAACATCATCTATTATGAAGAACTCGTTGTTCTCAACGTCTTTCACACAGGTGATGGTTGAGGTTGTCTTATCCATGACGATCCATACGCCCGCGTTCAGAACATCCTTGCTTAGGAAGCTGGTTTTACTGCTGTCTTCAACAATAGCTGTTCTCATTCCAACACTGTTATTCGCCAAGTGACTGTAATACCCTCCGTCGAAAAACCCGGGATAAGGATGGTCATAGTCTCTACCAAAGGTTGTGATCAGCCTTACTCCGCCGCCTAGACGCGCAACACCATAAGCCACATGAGGAGCTCTCCCCCCGTAGCTATATTTCACTGGAGACAGGCTGTTGGCCTCCAGCAAGCCGTAAACCTTGTTCCTATCCCATTCTGGCCCCAGGAGCTCGCTTATCCCGGAGACTGGAATAGTCTTTTTCAGAAAAGAGTGAAAAACCTTGGGCAGACCGTAGAAGGAGCGTATTTTAAAGTGCTCATCCTTGCCAGAGCTCCCTACAACAATTATGTTACTCATACAGGGTCGAAACAACTTAATAGAAAGCATTATTAAAGAGTTTCTATTCCCTCCTACTTAGGAAAGTGAAGGAAACAGGTAGTGAAGAAACATACTTAGAATGGTTGGATAGAGGGCTCAGTAAAGTGCCTAAGACGGAGAGCAGGGATAGGTTAAACGTTCCAAGTGTTGAATGCATAAGCGAGAAGAACAAGACTATAGTTCAAAACCTTAATCAGATAGCAGATCTGCTCAACAGGGATGTTAAGCACTTGCTAAAATATATGACTTTAAGACTCGCCGCGCCATACTCTGAAATCGGCGAGGGGCGCTATGTTTTCAAGGGTAGAATTCTTCCTAAGCAGCTGGATACCGTAATAGGAGACTACGTAAAGTCGTATGTGGAATGCCCGGTTTGTAAAAGACCAGACACTAAGCTTAGCAGAGAGAAAAGAGGCATAATTCAACTCGTGTGTCTAAGCTGCGGGGCCGTTTCATCTGTCAAAAGCCTTTGAAAAATGAGCAAAAGTTTCTACATGAAGGAGCATGCGGTCGGCTCTACCAAGATAATAGGAGCATGTGACAGGGAGCTCCTAGGTAAGGTGATCAAGGATGAAACCGGTTTAGAAATAAGCTTGGTTGAAACATTCTATGGAGGTAAGCTTGTCGACGATGAGGAGCTTTTGAGAAGTATTAGAGATGCCGCCTCTGTTAACCTAGTTGGAAACAGGATTGTGAAAACCGTCTTGGAAAAAGGTTTTGGGAAAGAGGATAATGCTAAGAAAATAGGTGGAGTAATGTTCATGATGATCATCCACATCTAACCCTTTGCTTTAATCTTCGAGACGCTCGAGCATATAGTTTATTAGGGAGAACGGGAGGAGCTTAGCAAGAAGTTGGGAAAGAGAAAAGTATACAGCGAGAGAGATATTTCTGAAACCTTGGTGACGCCTGGAGAGGGACAACTGTTTGGAAGAGTAGAAGGGCTATCGGGATCTAATTGGGCAGTTGTGCTGTGTTCTGACGGTAGGACTAGGCAGTGTAGACTTAGAGGAAAACTTAGGAGAAAAATATGGATTAAGCTTAGTGACATCGTTCTGGTGGAGCCTTGGCCGTTTCAACCCGACCGAGGAGAAATTTTACATAGGTATACTATTGGACAGATAGACTATCTGATTAAAAATGGGCTTCTAAGCAGGGAGCTTTTAAAGGAATCCCAAGAACAGGCCAGTGGGGAACAATAGTTAATCTTAAAAACAATGGAAGAATTACAAGCCGTTTCAGGGTAGTTGCAGCAACATGAGTCGTGAGAAAGCGTTCGATGCATTGGAGCTGAGAGAGAAGCTCATAGAGAAGTTGCAGAGGATGAAGGTTAGGAGGAGCGAGGATTTCCAGGTTTTCAGTGAGGTTTTTAACGTGGAGGTTTTAATGCAGCTTTACGAACTTCTTAGAAAGGGGCTTTTGAAAGAGTTTAACGGTGAAATATCCTCAGGTAAAGAGTCGAAAGTATATCACGCTATTGCAAAGGGTAATGTTGAGGTCGCTGTCAAAATCTACCTGACTGTTAACACAGAGATAAGACGCATGATGCTGAAGTATATCATTGGCGACAGGCGGTTTGAAAAAGTGAAGAGCGACAGCCGGTCGCTAGTATACACCTGGGCGAGAAAAGAATATGCTAATTTAAGCGCCATGCATGAGGCTGAGCTTCCCGTGCCGAAACCCATACTTGTTCAGAAAAACATTTTAGTGATGAGCTTCATAGGTGATGATGGCCAGAGGGCTCCTCTTTTGAAGGAGCTTCAAGAGCTTAAGAAGCCTAGTGAAACCTACATGGAGATAATCAACTTCATAGTTAAGAGCCGCGACAAAGCAGGTCTGATTCATGCGGACTTAAGCGAGTATAATGTCATGATGTGGAACGAAAAGCCTTTCATCATAGATTTATCTCAAGCCGTACCCACTACACACCCCTTGGCAGGGGAATTTTTAAGAAGGGATGTTGAGAATATAAACAGGTTCTTCATGAAAAGAAGATGGGTTGACGAAACAATATCTGTGGAGGAGGTTGTTGGCAGAATTGGTTAACTTCCTCTTCCTCGATATTCCGCAAGAAAGGATAGGAGTTCTAATCGGGAAAAATGGCGAGGTAAAGAAGAAAATAGAGGAAAAAATCAATGTCAGAATCCAGGTTCAACAAGATGGAACCGTTAAGGTTGAGTACAACTCTGAGGATCCTGAAGCATATTTCAGGCTGAGGATGATCGCGGACGCAATATCGAGCGGATTCTCCGGGGAAGATTCTCTAAGACTCTTAAATGACAATATTGTTCTAAAAATGATTGATTTAAGGGATTTTGCTGGCGAGTCTTCCTCCCGCATGAAAATATTAAAGGGTAGGATAATAGGGAGGAGCGGGAAGGTCTGGAAGAAGATTGAGAAGCTTTCTGGTGCGAAGCTCGCCCTTTTCAAGTATACCGTTGGAATAATGGGTGAAGAAGAAAGTTGTGAAATCGCTTTCAAAACTATTCTTAAAATACTTGGAGGAGCACAGTTCAGCACCGCGTTTAAGTACTTGGAGCGACAAAGGAAATCTCTGGAGAAGGGAATTTGGATGAGTAAGGAGGAGAAAGCTGCAGATGAGTTCTGAGGAGAAATTCAAGGAGATAAGCCCTGCAGACTTCTTCTATCGGAATAGGGATATCGCGGGGTTTTCCAACCCTGTTAGAGCGCTCTACACTGCTGTCAGGGAACTAGTTGAGAACTCATTAGACGCGTGTGAAACTAGAGGAATACTTCCGGACATAGTGCTATTCCTAACGATAGAGGGTCAGGCTAGCAGTGAAAGGAATATTGTGAGAATAAGAATTGCCGATAACGGTGGGGGCATCCCGCCTGAGCACATTCCGAATGCTTTCGGCAAGATACTTTTCGGATCGAAGTATACGCTGATACAGTCCAGAGGAACGTTTGGATTAGGCGGTAAAATGGCCTACCTATACGGACAGATAACGACGAACAATCCTTTAGAGATTATTGTCGGTTACCGTAAAAAGGTCTTTTTCTACAAGATAATGATAGATATTAAGAAGAATGAGCCTATAATTTTGGAGCGGAAGGAGAAAAATAACCCAAAGAAATGGAATGGCACTATCGTAAGCTTCGCTTTGGAAGGAGACTACTTCAGAGCCTTTCCGAAGATACTTGAATATATCAAGCTTAGCGCGCTCGTCGCACCATATGCAAACATTACTTTGATTGACGCCTACGGAAGACTAATCAGATTTTTCAGAAGCACTGCCCAAATGCCTAGCCCTCCGAAAGAAACATTGCCGCATCCTCACGGGGTTGATGTTGAAATGGTTAAGAGGCTCGTTGAAGAAAATAGTAAGAGGACCCTTATCCCTTTTCTAATGAAAAGCTTCCACAGGGTTGGGAAGGAGACTGCCAGCAGGATACTGGAGCAGCTGAACCTTTCATCCAACACTGTTGTTGGAAAACTTAGGTTAGAAGATATTGTGAAGCTTACTCAGGTTTTGAAGAACTATGAGGGTTTTCTACCGCCTGATGCAAGCATCCTGTCTCCAATAGGTGAAACGCTTTTAAAAGAAGGCATTAAGAAGGAGCTTGAACCCGAAGTGCTCGCAGTTGAAAGTAGAAGACCCCAAGCATATTCAGGACATCCTTTCATAGTTGAAGTTGGAATAGCCTATGGTGGGAAGATAACTCCGCCTGAAGACGGTAACGCAATAATATACAGATATGCTAACAGGATCCCCCTTCTTTACGATGAGGCTAACGATGTTTCATACAAAGTTGTAAATAAGCTGATGAACTGGAAACGTTACAGGATAGATCCCAAGACAGATCCTGTCAGAATCATAGTCCACATATGTTCAACTAAAATACCTTACAAAACGGTTGGCAAGGAGTACGTGGCGGATAGGCCCGAGATAGAGAGGGAGATTTTAAACGGGCTTAGAAACGTCAGTAGAGAGGTATCGTTCTATCTTTCAAGGAAAAAGAGCATGGAGAGGGAGAAGAGGAGGCTGGATGTTTACCGCAAATACTTGCCTCTAATAATCAGGTTTGCCGAGGAGGCAGCAGGTGGAAGAGCAAGGGTTAAAGAGTCGAATGTTAGGGCACTTTTAAGCAAAATGGATAAGTACCAGATGCTTCACGAGGATGCTTCATAAAAAGCCTATACAGTAACGATCTAAAAATCTCATTGGCAGTTAAATAAGGTGTCAACCCTTCTAAAGATAGGGATGAGTGTATTAAGACTTGCGGAGAAGCTGATTGTTCCACTCATAGGAGAAGGCGGAGAGCAGGCTGCAACATCCGATTGGCTTACGAAACTGCTTGAAAGCATTGTAAACTCTGTAGAGAAAACCGTTTCAGCATTCTCCCAAATGGTGTTGCAAACGTCCCTCCGAATCCTAGCGATGATCTATGCCCCGATGGCGGTAGTTGGAGTTATACTCTACGTGACTAAGATAAACAAGTATCTTGGAAGAGACCTGATATATGGAGCACTAATACTGGCTTTCTTCACAGAATTCATACTTCCCGTGCTTTTCTAGCAAAACCTTAAATCATGCCTGAAACCTTCGAGAGAAGAAAATGGAAGACAAGTTTAAAATAAAAAGAGTTAGAGGTAGGGAAATAATTGACTCTCGAGGAAATCCCACTGTAGAAGCAGTAGTAGAACTCGAAGGAGGGGCAGTAGGCCAAGCAGGCGTCCCGTCGGGCGCTTCCACCGGAAGGTACGAGGCGGTTGAACTGAGGGACAGGGATGAAAAAAGGTTTCACGGTCTAGGTGTTTTGAAAGCGATCAGAAACATCGATGAAGCGATCAGCCCGGTGCTAACAGGTTTAGACGCCAGAAACCAAAGAGAGGTGGATAGGAGAATGATCGAGTTAGACGGTACTCCGAGTAAGTCGAGGCTGGGGGCGAACGCGATCCTGGCTGTTTCCCTAAGCAACGCTACAGCTGCTTCAAATGCCAGTGGAATAGAGCTTTATGAGTATCTCGGAAGAGGAAGAGGCGTTACGCTCCCCGTTCCTCTTATGAACGTAATAAACGGTGGGAAGCACGCTGGGAA
>JAWCMB010000044.1:0-1591 GCA_038850115.1 Thermoproteota archaeon | reverse complement strand
GTCTTTCCATTCAGGAGTTCATGATAATACCTGCAGGATTCAAAGATTTCCCGAGTGCTTTGAGAGCTGGAGTGGAGGTTTACCACACGCTTAAGAGCGTAATAACCAAGAAATACGGAAGGCCCTCGATAAACGTTGGCGATGAAGGGGGATTAGCGCCTCCCCTTAGTCGCAGCGATCAGGCCCTAGAATTTTTACTAACGGCAATCGAGGAAACAGGCTACACTTCTTCACAAGTATTACTTGGGATAGATGCGGCGTCATCCTCATTCTACGATACTTCTTCAAACAGGTATAGGATAGACGGCAAGGAACTTACAAACGGCGAGCTTCTAGAATACTATGATGGACTGGTTTCAACTTTCGGGCTGAAATCGATAGAGGATCCCTTTGAGGAGAACGATTTCGAATCCTTCGCAGAGATCACTAGAAGAATGGGTTCTCGAGTACAGATAGTTGGAGACGACATTTTCGTTACAAACAAGGAGAGGCTTCTGCAAGGTATAAGGAGGAGTGCTGCAAACGCGCTTCTTTTCAAGCTTAACCAATGCGGATCCTTAACCGAATCCTTAGAAACCTTCAACACGGCTGTGGAGAACAATTACAGAGTAATCGTAAGCCACAGGTCTGGAGAAACCGAAGACACCTATATTTCTGACGTTGCTGTTGCTTTCAACGCTGGACAGATAAAAACAGGCGCCCCATGCAGGGGGGAGAGAACCGCCAAGTACAACAGGCTGCTCAGGATATGTGAAAAACTAGGGTCTAGAGCAAAGTATAAGGGACCAGAGGTTTTCAGCTTCTAGGAACCATTAAAAGCACTTTCCTAGTCTCTCCGGTTCCAAATACGTTTTCTCTACGTATATTCAACATGACTGGAATATTCCCAGTAACGTTTCCAAACGCTAGACACTTGCCGATGGGCAGAGTGGGTATAAGGCTGATGAGCGATTCGGCATCTATTTTAGACATTTTCGAAATATAGTTTAAATCGTTCTCGTTCACCAAGTTGAATATGAAACAGTTGTCAGCCTGCCTGTAAACGAAGCTCATGAGACTATCCGGCTCATTAGTTATGAAAACAACAGATAACCCGATGTGCCTCATCCGCGTTATATAGTCCTCCCATGCTTTCTCATCCAAATATGACTGTGCCTCCTCTGCGAACAGGAATAGCGGCTTTATCTCACCGTTTTCCAGCATCCTAACCGTCTTATTGAGCACCGTTTCAACTATCAACTGTCTAAAGGATTTCGGCAGACCCTTCAGGTTTATTACCAGAGCCTTATTCGACGCCTCTTTAAAAACTCTGTCCAAGTCTGTCGCGTCGGAATCCCTGAATAATCCGCTTTCCCTCAACACCGTTATCCTCCTGAGAAGCGCCTCCTTAACAAGATCATTAATTCTTCCGCAAACTATTTCGTTCCAGAGATTCTTAAGGCTCAGCATATTCCTGTTCTCAAGACTATCCAGTATTCGTCTCAGCTCCCAGACTGATGAAGGAGGCAGCCCCATAATGGTTTCCATGAGATTTATGAAAAGCTCTTTCCCGAGCCCAAGTATGCTGAGAAACATGTTTTCACCGGGTTTT
>JAWCMB010000043.1:7934-13996 GCA_038850115.1 Thermoproteota archaeon | reverse complement strand
GACGCCGTAGGCACGGCTGAGTTCCTTGACCGCCGTTAAGCCCTCCCACTGCATCCAGTCAAAATAAAGCATCGGCTCAATAATGTCGAGAATATTGCTGAGAGCCCTATAGCTCTGGCCTGCCAGAAGGCTCCACCATGGCGACAAAAGATTGGCGCCAACGATTGTTCCACGGCCGCCTTCCTCCTTGACTGCTGAAGCGAAAGTCTTGACAACGTCCTCAATATAATCATTCCTGTATCTGAACCATTCGAACACTCCTGGAAACTCGTTATAAAGATCCAGAACATCCGGAGTGCTTAAGGTTCCCTGTCTAACTATTTCCTTGGGAAAGTCGCCCTTGCCAAGGAAGTCGGTCATGCCTAACCAGTCTCTCCTGATCGAAACCGGATCGTAACCCAAACGCTTCATCTCCTCGCAGCAACTAGGACAGAAGCATGTGAGAAAGTAGTCTAAGCCAGCCATCGGGCTTTCAAACCTGATGAAGTCGAGCACAATGCCCTCCACCCCATACAGTCTGACGAGGCTTCGAAGGTCGGCGACTATTCTTCTTAAAACATCAGGATTGGTTGGACAGGCTCGATCATAATGAGGTTTTCCAAGTATAGTCCATGCTGAATACTCTGGGCCTCTTCTAGCTATCTCGGGCCTACTGAAAACGGGGTAGCTTGCGAAGAATTTTAAGCCAACTCCGCGCAACTCCTCAACAAGCTTCTTAAGATCCTCATGTGATTCTTTCTCAATGCTTTCCGGGAGACACCTTACACCATTATAGAACTCTTTAACCTCCTCCAGGAAAACAGGAAGATGCGTATGCACATTCTCTATGCCATACTCTTCCAGAAGACGGCTTCCATACTCCTTCAGAGCCTTGTGGCTGATGAAGGCACCTATTGGCTTCATTTCTTAACCGCCTCCGAAATCTTAACAATCCTATTCTTCTCTTCCTCTCGGAAAGAAAAGAAGTCGATTCCATCTAAGCCTGTTTCAGCAGCCAGCTTAACAGCCTGTTCGATCTGCGGGTCGTCCAGCATCAAGATGGGGTGTAGCTCGCTCCTTCCTGCTATAAGCCTCTTGGCAGCCTGAAACTCTATTTTGAGGGAGGACAGGGGTAGACAATCTTCAAAAAGTTTGCTGATGCTTAGAGGATACTCCTCCCCCTGGAAGCCGAAGATCCTGTAGAGCGTGTCTAAAAACTCGCCTTCAGCCAGCCACGGGTTCCAGCGGAGCAGGTCCTCAGCGATTTTAGCCAGTTCAAAGTTGAGGCAGGCGACTCCACGCCCCTTCCTGTAAACCATGGGTTTTACGAAGTCCAGGTAGCGCCAAAGCTCCCGATAGTTCTGGCCGACTAGAAAGGCTAGTGAAGGAGTGAAAACGTAAGCACCGAGGCCAGCCTTCCTGCTGTAGGTCTTGACCGCGTTCCTAATTTCAACTATAAACTCTGTCACGCAACGCTCCCTTAACTCAAGCCAATCAAGCAGAGTACGCCCACTCGTGACAAGATCCAAGACGCCTACCGGGGAGGAACGGTATGCTTGCAGAACCTCCCAAACCCGTTTAAAATCATAGAAAGCGTTAAGCATGTTTTTAACAGATCTCTTCATCTCTTCAAACTGGTAACCGTATTCCTCAGCTTTACTTCTACAATTGCCGCAGAAACATGTCGCAAAAGCCTCGATCCCACTGCCCATGGATGCGAAGCGGATTCCGTCGAGCAGAATGCTGCTAACATCGTGTTTCTCTACGATCTCAGAAACCTGGCTGAGGGTCCTGCGCCTTATGTCAGGATTATTTGGGCATCCCGATCCGAACCAAACGTGTTTATTACCATACGGGTCCTCTGCCAGAAACCTTGGGTCTCGATGCTCGTTGTCAAGCCGAAAAGCACCGATGACTATGTGAACATTAAAACCCTTATCCAGCAGCCCTTTGACCAGCCCAGCATCATAGCCAACGACAACGTCGTTAAAACCTTTTTCAAGAAGGAAATCTGCGTGTTCGAGGCACGGTATTCCAAACATCCAGAGCCTCAAGCTTCTATCACATCGGATTTACCATGTTTAAACAATATTTAAGCATGACTGTCTAAGGTTGAAGGGAAAATCGTAGCCTAAAACAACCAATATGTTAAATCACGTCAGAACGTGGGAAGTAGGATCCATTGCTTGAAATCACTTCGGGTTGCATAAAGGTTTACGCAGGAGGAAAGTAATTTTTAAAAACTTCTGTCTAAACCAGTGATCAGCTTGCTCACGAGAAACTGGACAATGGGGACGCAATTCAAAAGATTTGCGTCGAATGTTAAGCTCCCTGCTAAACGCATTATTATGCTCAACGATGACTGGATGTTCACAGTTGACCCGGAGGAGAAGTTTACCTCAGAGACTGTCCGCTACGTGAAGGATGCGAGAAAAGCAAGAGCAGGCCTGCCTTGGGAGGCACAGTTCCCAGACCTTGTAGATTACGACGGGGTTGCATGGTATTGTAGTAGCTTCAGCATCCCGGGCACGCTAATGGGTAAGAGGATCATTCTAAGGTTCGACGCTGCCGATTATGAGGCCAGAGTATGGTTGAACGGGGTAGAGCTCGGCTCTCATGAGGGAGGCTACACTCCATTCGAGTTCGAGGTGACAAGCATCGTAAAATTCGGCAGTGAAAATGAGCTTACGGTTAGGGTTTCTGATCCTAAGGATTGCTCCGAAATCCCCAACGGTAAGCAGTCTCACTACTGTAATATTGGCGGCCTATGGCAGGGGGTTAGACTCCTTATCCGGGAGGAGGTTTACGTGCATTCAGTATTCATAGTGCCAGACATCGATAATTCAACGGTCAGAATCCGCATAGTTCTTTCTCACGTTGAGGAGGCTCCTGAGGAAGGACTTAGGCTAACTCTGAGGGTTTCTCCAACTGGGGAGGAGAAAATCGTTAAAATAGTTAAGGACAAGTCTGTTTACGATGTGGAAATGCTTATCCGGGAGCTGAGACAATGGTCTCCAGACTCTCCTTTTCTCTACAGGCTTGAAATCCTTCTCTCAGGGGAAAGGGTTGACGACGCCTGTTTCATAGACTTCGGCATGAGAAAGATTGAGGCGCGTGAGAATAGGATTCTCCTTAACGGTGAGCCCGTCTACCTTATGGGAGCACTTGACCAGGATTTCTACCCGGATGTAATCTACGGCACGCCCTCAGACGAAATGCTCCGCGACCAGTTTCTCAAAGCCAGAGAACTTGGGCTTAATTTTCTGAGGACGCATATTAAGATCCCGTGTCCAAATTACCTTGAATGGGCGGACAGGATTGGAGTCATGCTTTGGATCGACTTCCCAAGCTTCTATAGGTTCACCGTGGGGGCGAGAGAAAGGATGAGGAGGGAGCTTGAAGAATGGGTTTGGAGGGATTTCAACCATCCGTCAGTCTTCTGCTGGTGTCTTGTGAACGAGGAGTGGGGGGTTCCGCTTGCCGAACACGAGGACGCGAGAAAGTGGCTTAAAGAGATGTGGCGTCTCATGAAAAGGCTCGACCCAACCAGGCTTGTAGTGGATAATTCTCCCTCGGGCGCGGGGCATATTGTAAGCGATATTGAAGATCAACATGTCTACATGGCTATACCTGACCATGCTCGCGAATTCGAAGAGTGGGTGAATGATTTTTCTAAACACCCGGCTTGGATGTTCAGGTTTCCCGAGTCCGAGAGAAGAGGTTTCGAACCCTTGATGGTTTCAGAGTTCGGCAACTGGGGGCTTCCGGATGTTGAGGGCATCCTTCGCTACTACGATTGGAGGGACCCGTACTGGTTTAATCAGGCGAGCTACGGTGGGCCGATTCGCACTGGTGTTAAAGAGTTCTTCAGGCTGGGGCTGGATGAAGTTTACGGCTCGTTGAGGAAGCTGGCGGAAGCCACTCAAAAACATCAGCTTGACTCTCTCAAGTTCGAGATTGAAACAATGAGGCTTCATCCCGAGATAATCGGTTATGTTATAACTCAGTTTACAGACTTGAATAGTGAGAGCAACGGCCTCATGGACATGTGTAGGGGAGTGAAGCTTCTACACCGTTTTACGAGGTTCTTCCAAGTGCAGGATGTTGTCGTAATAAGGCCCGGGAAATGGAGCTATCTTGAGGGTGAGGAAGCCCGGGTTAAAATCTACGTTTCCAGGTTTTCAGCTGTTGAGCCAAAGGCTGTGGAATGGTGGGTTGAGAACACTCCGGCAGGCGGCGTGTTGAAGCCGGTGAGCGTCAGGAGGGCTTGCTGCACCAAGGTAGGAGAAGCGAATTTCAGGATTCCAGAAGCAGAGTGTCCTGGCAAGCTGACCATATGGGCGAGGCTGCTCGACGATTATGGAAGAGAGATCTGTCGAAACTACCAGGAGATTCTGGTTCTCCCATCTTGGTCCGTCAGGAGTAGCGGGAGAATCAGCGTGTTCGGTGCGGACGCAAGCGTCATGGAGAAGATTAAGGAAGCAGGCTTAACCATTGTTGATCCCAGCCAGTCTTATGTAGCCGTGTCTCTAGGAGTTAATGAAGAAGCTTTCAGTTTCGCTGAGAAAGGGGGTAGAGTGCTCTTCCTGCTTGAAGACTCTAAGGCAGGGTCCATCATACCTGGTGGAATCCGGCTTGCAGAGAGAAGGGAAAAGGGTCGCTGGGGAGACTGGTGCATAGCATTCCTATGGCTTAAGAAGGAGGTTACGAGCAGGCTGTTCTACGAGGACCACTTAGGGATGCCGTTTATAGAATGTATCCCCAATATGGTTCTGGAGGAGGTTAGTCCCAAGGACGCTAGGAAAGCTTTTGGAGGAGTTTTCGTCGGCTGGATGCGGGAGCCAGCTGCCACAATACTCCCAGTAAAGATGGGGACAGGGCTTGCTGTTCTCTGCACCTTCAGGCTGGTGAAAAACCTTGTTAAGGATCCGGTTTCAACGGCACTGTTCTGCTCGCTGGTCGACCTAATGTTTTCAGAGAAACTTAGCAGTGTTTAGCCCTCAGGAGCCGATGCGTAAGAGTACTGCTCAGGCTTTAACCTGCAGCGAGCGTGGAAACATTTAGATGCCTAGAAAGACAGCAATACTTGCCAGATGAATAGGTATCCCAGCGAGTCTATTTCCTCCCAGACTCTCCTAAAGAGCTCCTCGTCTCCAGAGATTGCCTCAATCTCCCTGCGTTTCTCATCCCAAGGCATGCATACTCCCGGTTTTACTTTCAGACTCTTAAGCCACGTTACCGGCTTCCGCTCGACAGCTTTCTCATCCCGCTGAGGATGCTTTAAGCATTCAGAGCACCCCTCCTTGTATTTCCCGTAGCTACGTGTAAACTCGGTCATCGCCTTCACGTTTTCAACCTTAGCATCATTCTGAATTATGGCTGACGCATCCATAATGTATCCTCCGTCTGAAGCAATACTGTCGATGATTTTCTTACAGTAGCGATGCACCTCGTCGGGTGTTCCAAGAGTAAGTAGCCAGTTAGGCAAGCCCCCGCTTAGACAAAACTTATGCCCAAGTTTCCTATGCGCCTCAAAAATATCGCTTCTGTCAATATGGAAGACTATGCTGCCCTCCGGCAATTCGGCGAAGCTGTCTAGATGTGGGGTCCAGTCTCCCTCCGCATAGAAAAGCACCTGGAGCCCGTTAGACCAGAGTTCTTCTATAATTGGTCTCAGTGTGCGCCAGTGGATTTTTTCAAAGTGATTCATACTGATGAACGGTATGGCGCTGCGATGCATCCAGAAGCCTATTGGGACCTTTTTCTCCGGGTCGGCAGTCATACGGGCAACCTGAGTTAAATGTGGGGCAAGGGCTTCACATGCTTCAAGCACTTTCCCAGGCCGCCTATGAAGATCCTTAGCTAAGCCAATATACCCGCGAAGCTTGTCGGCAATAATGTCAAGCGGAGCCTTGAGAATGCCTGCTATGGCGGAAACGGTTCCAGCCTCTCTCCTCATCCTTTCAACCTGAGGCCCGAAAGCGTTAAAATAATCGCTCATCGACATAGCCCCTTTTACGAGTGCAAGCTTGCTCCGATACGAGGATTGCAGCCCATCCGTAGAAATTTCGTTCGAGACACGA
>JAWCMB010000043.1:0-7924 GCA_038850115.1 Thermoproteota archaeon | reverse complement strand
CATTGTATAGGAACGCCGTTGGATCGTCAATTAGCAGGTTATACTCCTCTGGCTTCATGAATGCTTTCTGTTCAGGCGGCTCAAGATACTGGAATGCCGTGTAAGGAGGGATATCGATGCCGGGTATGGCATAGTATTTCAGGCCTAGGGCCTGCGTAAGACCCGTCCAAACGTAAACCATATTGGCAACCATCGCATCCCAATCGAAACTCTTGGCGCACTTCAAAACCGCTTCAAAAGCCTTTCTGTAATCATGGGTCACCTCTTGACAAGTATATCCCGCATACTTCGCGGTAAACTCGGCGACAAACGGGCGAATCGGAATACAATCCGGTTGTTCGTTGCGCATAGCAGTCACATAGCGTTTTAAACGCTCCTGGTAAAGGCGTTCTTTTTCATTCATCTCAGCTGCCTCCCATCAGTTTTCAATATCATAGGGAAGAATTTATCCTTAAATGCTTTATTAAGTAGACCTTTTTTGAGGGCATGCTGTCGGTTCGATTAAAGAAAGACTAATATCCTCTAAATATTCTTCTTAACGCGTGATTAATGATGCGAAGCCTTAGGATAGGTGTAACGTTGTGGTCGTTAGGACCAAATAGGAACGAAACTGAGTTTAAGACTGCTCTCAAGGCGGCGAGGGAAATCGGTGTCCGGGGCGTACAACTTTGGTGTGTTGACTACTCTCCTTCAGAGCCTTGTTTTCTCGATCCCGATAGGTGTGTGGGTGTTGAAAGAAAGAGGGCTTTAGAGCTTGTGGAGTCGTACGGGCTTGAGATAACCGGGTTCTGTGCTCAACTCACGGGACCTATGGACCCCGGTATGCCTTGGCCTGGCTCCGCTTTCGGCGACCCGAGAGGGCTTGAAAAGAGGCTTGAAAAGACTATGAGGGCTCTGGAGCTTGCATCGGACATGGGTGCACCAGTAGTCACAACTCATCCTGGAGAAATACCGTCAGACAGTTCAAGCGAGAGGTACAGGGTGATGCTTAGTTCCTGTAGAATGCTGGCCAAGCATGCTGAGCAGGTTGGCGCCGTGTTTTGCATAGAGACAGGGCAGGAGCCTGCGGAAGTTCTTAGACATTTGCTTGAGGAAGTGGGGAGCGAAGGATTAAAGGTAAATTATGATCCTGCCAACATGCTTCGGTACGGCGTGGTAGAGGGGGTGAAAACCTTGGCCCCCTGGATAGTGCACACTCATGCTAAGGATTACAACCCGAAAACAAGGAGGGCAACAGTCGGCGAAGGCCTGGTACCTTGGGACGACTATATACGTGCACTTAAGTCGATAAACTATTCGGGATGGTTTGTACTCGAGGATGAGACAGGTATTGATGTGATCGAGTCTCTCAAGCGTGGGAAAGCGTTCCTGGAGAAATACTGACCATAGAACAACATGCTTGCTAGCAGCCTGCCTATTGCGACACTAAGAATGCAGAGGCATTTTGTTAGAAAGTGGACGAAACCCTAAGCTTACGGCCCACCCTGGAAGATTGTATCGACTTTATCATTATTTCGCTAACGTGCATACCCCATTTCAGACTTGGCAGTGGCTCCTTATTGTTTAGTATGCAATCGAAAAAGTGTTCTGTAGACGCTCGATAATAGTTCCAAGGCGGGAAGTCCTGCCTAGGTATGCAGTACCAGCCTTCTGACGAATAGTACTTGCTTTCCTTACGCGTCGTCATGATGGAGATTGCTGCTGGCCCGCCTATGAGCAAAGCACCCTCATTCCCATAGATCTCTATATCCGGCATGTTTCCAACACCGGTTCTGAGACCATCGGGAGTTACGAAGTTCGCTATTACGCACCCTAGGCTTCCGTTTCTCATGTTAATCAGCGTGAAAGTATTATCCTCAGCTCCCATCTTTATCCGTTTAGTGGGCTTCGCACCTGCAAGCTTTTGCCAGAAAGGCTCATAGGGCTTATGAGCAAGATGCTCGGTGAAGAATTCTTCTGGAACTATTAGTCTCTCAGGTATGGATAGCTTCGCCATGCCTGTTACTGACGAAGCTGGACCTAAAAGGAAGGTCAGCGTAGCTATCTGGTATACGCCCAAGTCGAAAAGCGGGCCTCCGGCTTGTCTGGTGAAGAAGGTTTCTTCCCCCCAGGTCGGCGGCCCCCTCCCCAGTCCAGCTCTGAACCAGTAGATATCTCCTATAACTCCCTCCTCCAGTATGCTTTTAGCTTTCAAGCATAGTGGGTTCATCTGCACGTTTGGTTCAACAAGCACCTTAACACCAGCTTTCTTAATAGCGCTGAACACCCTCCTCGCATCCCTCATGTTTGTCGCCAACGGTTTCTGGATCAAGACATGTTTCCCAGCCCTAGCAGCCCTCGTTGCATGATCCGCGTGCATACCCATGCCTGACAGTATGAAAACCGCGTCAATATCGGCTTTTCTCAACATCTCGTCAATATCTGTATAGTACTCCTTAGCACCCCACAATTCCATGCTCCTCTTAGCCCTCTCCTTGATCCTATCGCATGTCGCCACCAATTCCCCCTTCTCCACTATAGCTGGAAAATAGGCTTCATTAGCAACAACTCCGCATCCAACAACACCACACTTCACCTTCTGATCCCCCATTCCCTCCACCCTCAGTGCGCGAATGTTAAAGGATTTATTTAAAGTTATTTCTCTATTGGCAGCAAAATAAAAGAATCGCCTCTTTCCTGAACCATCGGCGGATGCTTGAGCATTGTCTATTGACAGTCTACTGCTTTAAGCCAGATTTCAATACGAGAGTTCACATTGAAGCTAGGAACTTACAGTCCAATAGTAAGGGTTTCAAGCCAACTTTAAAATTTAAGTAGTGTACTGAGGGGATTCAGCCGATGAAAACCAAGTATGAGGAAATGACCCCAAAAGAGTTTTTAGATGCAGTTAAAAGGATGCCAGTTTTCATAGTTCCAACCGGCCTTCTGGAGTGGCATGGCGAACACCTTCCTCTTGGACAGGATGCCCTAAAGGCTTATGGCATATGCCTGCGAGTCGCTGAGAAGCTCGGAGGAGGCATAGTGCTTCCACCCAACTATTTTGGGAGGCCTGGCTTTTCAACATACGTGGGAACCTTAACTTTCAGTGACGGATTGATTCGAACACTCTTCTGGGAACTCTTTGAACAGTTGAGGAAGGTTGGGGGAAAGCTGGTACTCGTCGTTACAGGCCACTATGGTCCCTGCCAAGTCGACTGCCTTAAAGGGGTGGCGGAGGACTTCAACAGGTGCCACCCAGACGTTTGCATCATAGTCCAGCCTGAGTATGAGGGTGTCGAGGTTGATGGAGAAGTGCCTGCAGACCACGCTGGCAAGTGGGAGACATCCATGTTCTGGTATATGTATCCTCGGCTTACAGTACTCGAGGAATTCAAGCCGGGGAGGATTAAGGTGCAGACTTATCCTGATGCACCATACAACTACTATCGTGAAAACCAAGTGTGGGAATGGAAGGAGGATATTAGGGTGGTTTCCTCACGGGAGCTGGGAAGAAAGGCAGTAGACACCATTGTAGACCATCTGGTTAAACTGGTTAAAAGAAAGCTGGAAGAGTTGAAAAGACCGCGGGGCCGTTAAGCCCTCCTTCTTATCCCGAAGACTATGATGGGGCATGCTAAGAACATTAAGACACCCATGGTATTGAACATTAACCGGTACCCATAGGCCTGACTAAGCATACCGATAGACACTGGAGCAAGAATACTCGCCATGTTCCAGCAAGAGTTGAAAAGACCTAGTGCAATACCCTTTTTGTCTTCATCGACAAGTTCAGAGGCAAATGCTGAACTGGCCCCTGAAAAAGCACCCCAGACAAAGCCGTAGAGAACCATGGCTAGCAGAGCTCCCTCAAAACCGCTGATCATGGAATTGATAAACATGTAGGCCCCGCACAGCAGATACGCAACCAGCACTATGGTTTTACGCCCAATCCTATCCGAGAGATGCCCGAAGAATATGTTGATCGGTATCTCTAGCCAGCTGGTGAGGCTCAGCAGCAACGTGGCTGTTACCATGCCGAGGCCCAGCTCGAAAGCGTAGAACATCGGCACGTATACGTTTTTCGTGAAATCAGCCATGAAGAAGATAACGCTTCCAGAGAGAAAAGCTAGAAAGGGGGTACCCAGGCTGAAAATCGATCTCAGAGAACCCTCTCTACTTTTCTTCGCACCTGAAGCATGGCCAACTTTAATCCTTAAACCTAGGTAAATTAGGGTGAGCGAGGCGAAATAGAGGAGTGAGCAAAGACCGAAAAAGTATTCTCCACCCAACTCGTTTATTACGAACCCCGTGAACGCGACTGAGGCGGCCCAACCGAGGGAGGCGGCTGACCAAAAAATGCCCATCGACCTTCCACGATTCTTGGTTGAGGAGATTTCTGACAAGAGCGCCATTGCAGCCGGGTAGGACGCGGAACCTACAAAGCTCGTTGTAATGAGTAGAATTGCGAGGGCAAACCTGTTCTTTAAAAAAACCATCAACAGGTATCCGAGCGCGTAGCCCCCGGTTCCGAGCTTCAGGAAAAACAACCTGTTCATAGCCCTGTCCGATAGGTATCCCCATGTTACCTGCCCTATGAGGCTTGATACTGCTATTGAGGACAATAACAGGTTGACGGAGCTTCCATCAAACCCGTTCGTAGAAAGGTATAGTGGAGTGCCAGGTACTAAAAGCCCGGAGGCAGCCATGAACAGAATGTTGTAGACAAAGATGACGATTAATGGACTAAGGCGAGTTTTTCCCGAAATATTTCCTCTTACAAGGTTCATGGCGACTGGCCTCGAACTCCTCGCTTAAAACTAACAGATATAAGCTTTTAAAAAATGAGTAGAGCCTTGCCATGGTCGAGAACTTTTTACAGCGGATGCTAATTAGCATATAGCATTTAGAAAGATGGCTGTGCTAAACATTAATAGCCTAAGCTCACGAGAATAGTTTGAGCGACTGATTTTTAGGTTTCATACAGGTGTTAAGAGCTTAAGTTGTATTCTTTTTCTCCCCCCTTAGGATAGATGTCATCTGGGAAATGTCGAATTTCGGAGTTCCATCAACATGGCAGAGACCGAAACACGCGTGTACAGGACTATTCTCACTTTTTATTTTTCTGTGATATGGGTTGTCTCGCCACTCATATATGAATACGCCATGTATTCTACCCGAATAATCCCTATTGACCCGACTTATTAGACTAGATAATTGTAAATAGACTTTCATAAAGTTATTCGCATCCTGAACAGGAACGATCTTCTTTCCGTCCAGTGTCTCAATGCTATGTGTTTTTCCCTCCAGCTTCGTTTTTACTAATTTAAAGCCCACCCCAGCGTGAAGGCCTGTTTCGCTTATTATAAGTGGTTTACCGTACTTTTCAAGCTCGTTCAAAAGATTGCGGAGCATGAACTCAAACTTCGCCAGCCTTAAGTTAGCTTCCCTCACGTCCGTAAGAAACCTCTTATTGTGTTCAAAAGCGTCCAAGGTGAACCAGTCTTTTGCTTCCATAGGATAGCAGTTAATGGAATATATGTCGACAGCTTCAACAATCGGTAAAACCCATTCTTCTACTTTTCCATCAGCATCTAAACCAAATCCTTCCATAGCATAAGTAACTGGCGTATTGAATCCATGTTCCTGAATAAGCCTCCTAGTAGCAGTGATTAAGTTCGAAAGCGCGAACGCCAGTCTTCCTGTAAACTTCCAGTTGGGTGGTTCACCCTTCATGTATTCTCTAAGTTCATTTCCCAAACATATTGCGGTTAGGGGAATGCTTAATTTGTGTGTTCCAAGAATATATTCCTGCTTGATCTCGTTTTGCCAGTCTTTCAGAAGATTTTCAGAATTTACATGTATTCCTGCATACAGGCTCATATTCAGCTTCTTCATGATTCCCGCGATTTTTTCAGAATGCTCATAATTATAGGTTCTGACAGCATTAATGCCGGTTTTCGCAGCCTCATTAAAGCCTGAGTTCTCTATCCTTCTGACACCGGACGGGTGAAACCATGCACCGATAATCATGCTTCTACACCGCGAGTAATTATATTCGATAAACTAACTTAAAAATATTTTTTCTAATAGTATAGATTAAAAACAGATATTTTGCAACTAGTATGGGAGTATCCACATGTTTTTCAAAATTAGCCCGATGGCCACACTAATCGTTATAATCAAACCAACGCCCAGAGAAATCCCGGCGACTATTGCATTCCTGTAGCGTGACCAGAAGTCTCGCCTCATTCTTTTTTCAGCCAGTTTTCCAATAATCATCCCTATCAGCAGGGAGACAGAGTAGGGTAATGGTTGTGCCGCGCCTGCAGACAGAGCTATGATAGGGATACCTAGGCGCGCCACCTCGGAGACGGCGAAAACGATGAGACCAATCGTGAAGAAGCCGGCTACAAGTAGTGGGCTGAGCAGCCCCGCCGCACCCCCTGAAGCGAACAGGCGGAGCCATCGGGCCTGAATAGGCCAGTAAATGTTTGTACCCGGGTAAACGTTAGACGGCATTGGTGCAATGTTCCAGAAGGCAGACACGTAGATAAAGCCAACTAGCCAGACGATTGGGAAAACTAGGAAGTATGTCTTATACATGGTCTTTGAAGGCGCGTTGCAGAGCTGACCGATCTTCATGAAGTAGCAAAAATCAGCCCCGAAAGTCGTGATTATCAGTGGGCCGAACCAGATTCTGGTATCGTTAAACCCTGTTGCACTCATGTAGGCGAGAAACATTCCCTCCTTAAGGTATGGAACATCCTGCTTAAAACCTACGACCCCATAGGATCTTGTGCCCACTAATGTGTATATGAATGACCATCCGGAGGAAAGAGCGAGAAGAAGCAGTAGAAACGTTACTGGAAGGCCAGGTATCAGGTAGGCGAAAAGAGCAGCAGACCCAACGGTTGAGCCGAAGAACAATGTTAAAAGGAACAATAAGGGATAATTGTCAACACCCTTGCCGACTCTTATTCTTAAAAGACTCTTTAGAGAATTAATGAAAATTTGAGGGTTCCTCAATATGGGGAGGACGCCCGCAGCTATGGCTAAGCCTATTATTGGACTTACCCAAAGCTCGAAAAGCGAATGCTGGTATATTGTTGAAAGAGAGGAGCCTGGAGACCAATAGCTGAATAGACCCCTAAGGGCAGGCAACGGTGATTCGGAACTGGTGAGGAAACATCCGAAGAAGTAGAAAGCCATTCCGCTTGCAAACAATGTTAGGACAACGTTTACTGGGAGTATGAACCCGGTTACGATGCTTATGATATCAGTTGCTACGCCGAATGAGGCTCCAGGTAGAAACGGCTCTATCCTGTTAGTCAAGTCTATCCATGGAATTGGAATCGTTGTATAACCCAGTACTAGTGCTGGCAGATAGACTAAAAGCCCATAGACGAAGCCCAGTGCTGCCGACAGTGTGAAAATCCTGGTTCTTCTTGGATCCTCCCTCTCTGAAAGCGTTAGAATAGCATCAGCCCCGACTTGAGCGGTTGGAAACGGCAGGTCCTCAACCTCGATAAACATGCTTTTTGCAATAAACGCCATCGACATGTCTGCAAGCTTCCAAAGTATTCCTCCCACCAAGGATACGAGAATAGGTGTGACGAAGCCTGGTGAGAAAAACGTTCTATAGATAAACAGGTTTGCCTCTGGAGCAGGAGCCCACCAATCCGGTATATTCAACCCGTAAGCATATGGACTGGTTCTAAACCAGGTGGCATATATCCACTGGATGCATATAACCTCGAAGCAGATTTGATGGCCCATCATCCATATTAGGAACGACTCTTGCCTGGTTAACGGGCGTCCAGCCAGAAACCCGAGTTCAACGGCAAACAGTAGCAGAGTATACTGGATCCCGGAGCTAAGGTTACCGCCACTGTACAACTGGTACCATATTGCCGCCGGCAGAAGAACCACTACACCGTACAGTATC
>JAWCMB010000042.1:13643-14088 GCA_038850115.1 Thermoproteota archaeon | reverse complement strand
ATAAGGATGATGCTGGAGTGGGCTTTGTTGTTGTTCACGGTCGTGTTGGATTATGGAACATAACAAGGAACTGGTATGAATATAATTGGTCAAGTATAGCTGGGGAGGAGTGTGATATTCTGCTCTCTATACGCATTACGAACAGGGCTGATGTGTATGGGCATGAATGGATACAATTTGCGAACATGAGTGACGGCACGTTTGTTTCGAAAGGCATGTTGCCAAGCCTAGGCTGGGCGGCTCCGCTTGCTGAATACGAGATTCTCCCATACCTTGTGAATAGGACCACGGGAGATATCGAGTATGCTCCTGACATGGGTGTGTATGGCGGTTATCTCTGGCCACATGGCTACAGATTCCTCACTTTCGACGATCCTCTTATTGACGGTAGTGGAGACAAGATTGTAAACCTCAGCATGTTCAAGGCGTGCACAGTGGCCCTGCA
>JAWCMB010000042.1:0-13633 GCA_038850115.1 Thermoproteota archaeon | reverse complement strand
TGACCTGTTTGACCCGAGAACCCTTCTAACCCCACGCATGGGTTCTTATATCAGAATTCTAGATGTAAGTGATGTCGAATTAACTCAGTTTAGCTACATAATGTCCGCTCCCCCATCCTTTGAGAGCGGGGAGAACATTATACTTGGAGACCCAACTTCAGGCTATGAAGCTATTGTTTTCGTGCCTCCTAATAGTAAAATAAAAATAGTTTTCATGACGGAGCAGACCGCGTTAGGCATATTGTCAAATAACGGGGAGGGGATCGAGGTTTCAGAAAAATACTTAAACATTATTCCAACTCCACTACACTTTTCACTTGACCTCATAAATCTTGTAGAGGCCAGAATGGGTGGTTTGTCCGAGGCACAGCTGACAGGTGGTGGTAGAGGTGCTTACATTAATGAACTTTATGCTCAAAGCCTTAAGGAATTGGAATCCGCTTATGAGTTAAAGAGGGCGAATAAGTATGGCGACTATTATCTCGCTCTCTTAAAAGCTTGGTACTATATTCAAATAGCTTATTCTGAGACTAAAAATATTCTGATGGATTCATCGGTAACAGCCGTCTTCTTTTTCATCCTAATCGTGCCCTTTTCTTTTCTGATTGAACGATTAGTTTTCTCCACTAAAGGGAATAAGAGAGTATTAGCCATAATCTTGATTTTTGCCCTGTTAATGATAATGTTGTTTCTAATTCACCCCGGCTTCAGGGTTACTCCTTTCTCAATGGTTTCCGCGCTAGGTTTCATATGTTCGTCCTTAATAGCTCTAATTCTTATTTTCATGTCAAACGAAATCGCTGGAATACTTAGAGAAATAAGAAGAAAACTCATAGGCGTTTCTTTCATTCAGGCGGATACTCTGGGATCCGTTCTCGTATCCTTCTCACTAGCTGTTGAAAATATGCGGAAGAGAAAGTTCCGCACTCTTCTTGTTATTTCTAGCCTAGCGATCATAACCTTTGCTTCTGCAAGCTTTATTTCCATCAGTCCTATTCAAATAACAATGAGGCTCCCGGTGGAGCCTTCAGGAGCCTTCCAAGTGAGGTATCAAGGTGTACTTATTACTGGTACTGATTTCTTCGCTCCTATAAATCCAATGGTTAGCTCTGTTGCTAGCAACTTGGCAATGGAGGATGCTATTGTCGCACCGAGAGCGATCATACCCGTAAGCACAGGAGGAAGCTATCTGTATAACAAGCTGGGGAAGCAGATACTTATAGCAGGAGTCTTCGGTTTTGCACCTGAGGAGAAGGGTATCTTACGTCTTCAAGACACGATACTACAGGAGTATAATGGTGTTTCGGCTTTAAGAACGTGGTTTATAGAGGAGGATAGAAACGTCTGCTATATTACTGAGGACATTGCTAAAGAATTAGAAGTTACGCCTGGGGAAACGGTTGTTTTCTACGGCGTTGAACTGAAAGTATTGGGCGTTATAAGTCAGCAGCGCTTGAGTAACATTACAGATATTGATGGGGTTCCAATCGCTCCCTTCGATCCATTAACCACCCGTCCACCAAGGCCAAGGGTTTATTGGGGCATAATCTTCATTCCATACAGGTTTGCAATGGACTTGGGAGGGATCACATACTCGGTAGCAGTAAGCTGTAAGGATCCTTCTACTATCCCTAAGGTGGCGGAGAAAATCGCAAAGTACCTTGGTTTGACTTCCCACTATGTTTTCGCGGTTGAAAACATGGGCTCGAACAGAAGTTTCAGATATACTTCTGAAAGAATGTTCGACGTTTCTAACTGGCAATTCTCTCTTATTCCAATGGTCATATGTGCGCTAGTACTGTTATCAACGATGACTGGAGCCGTATACGAGAGGATGAGAGAAATATACATCTATTCAGTAATTGGTTTGAACCCTATGAATGTTGTGGGAATGTTCCTAGGGGAGTGCGTGGCATATGCTTTGATAAGTGCACCACTAGGCTACATTTTCAGCTCTATACTCGGCAACTTTTCAAACATATTTGCGAACTACGCGTCCTCCTCAGTTATCATAGTAATCCTGTCTTCAATACTGATAATCTTATCCTCATCAATCTACCCGCTCCGTAAAGTTTCCAAGTTCGTAACCCCCTCTCTGGAGCGAGTTTGGCGTCCTCCCACAAAGCCTAAGGGTAATACTTGGGATATCCCCCTCCCCATAGCGATGGAGACGGAAGAGGAGGCTGTTGGAATGGTTGCGTTCATCACAGAATATTTAAAATCATATGGAAGTGAGGCGACTAGCTTCATGGTTGAAAAACTTACACATGAGAAGAATGTTGAGGAAGGAAAAAATGTTTATCTAAGTAGGGCCATAATCAGATTAAGACCTTACGAAACCGGTCTCAGTGAAGAAATGGTTTTCAAAGCGTCACGTGTTAAAAACCGCTATGTTGTTACGTTGACTGCAAACCTCATTTCCGGCCCCCGGGTCCTATGGGTAGGCAGTCATTTAAGAGTTGTCGATACGGTTAGAAAAACAATGCTCGTCTGGAAATCTTTAACCAGCGATGAGAGAAATAAGTTTCTAAAGCTTGGGAGGGAGATGTTCCAATGATGGAAAGTGAAAAGTCAGGGTTAACCTTTCGCTCCATCTTGGCTATTGCTTTCGCTGCCACCATACTCATGCCGGTCACTATATGGATGCAGCTGGTTGGCGGTCAGGCTGCTGGTTTAGGTTTCACAACTATCCTACTCTTCATTTTCATAACGAAGTATTTCGGAAGAAGCCCCCTTACTCCGCAGGAGATAATACTCATAAACATCGGAATCGGGATTGCTGCCTATGTTCCCTTTTTCGCAACCTTCATTAACCGGGCTTATTTCGCCGGAAGCCCGGAGGCTTATATGTTCGGCATCACCAAGTTCATTCCATCCTGGTGGGTTCCGGAGAACCCGCTTATACGTAGTCAAGCAATAAGGACTCTTCTCCACGCCGATTGGGTTTTGCCGATGGCTATAGCGCTGCTTACTTCAGTCGCACTATACTTGCCCATACAGCTTCTTCTCGGCTACATCGCATACCAGACGTACGTGGTTGAGGAGAACCTCATGTTCCCCCTCGCTAAAGCTGAGGCTGAAACAGCCATAACGCTTGGAGAAAGAGAGCCCAGAAAAACGAGATTCATGTTAATCGGGTTTATAATCACGTTCTCCTATTCCCTGATTGTCTATGGGCCTTATATACTTGGTCCAGTAATAGGTGTTCCTGTGAGCGCTATTCCAGTGCCGTTTGCCGATTTTACATCCCGCATCGAGCATCTCCTGCCAGGCGCTCTAATAGGTATAGCTACTGACCCCTTCACGTTCTTCAACGGGTTCATCATACCTGGAAAATCAGTACTCTGCATGATTATCGGCTCCATCGCCATATGGATTATTGGCAACGTGATCGGGATTACTTATTTTAAGAGCGAATTCCTGCCTGAATGGACATCTGGTTTCAGCTTAGCCTTAACCTATCAGCGATCCTTCCTCCATACTTGGGCGAGCGTTATGATCGGCTTCTCGTTCGGCATTGCGGTAACGCAATTGATAGATGCTAGGAAATCAGTGGTGAAAGCACTATCCTCGCTGAAGAGAATCGGCGGTTCAAGAGGCTCATCATTCTGGTACCTTATACTCATGTATGCTGTCTGTTCATCAATATGGGTTCTTCTTTCACACTGGCTTCTCCCAGATTTCCCAATACTGCCGCTCGCCTTTCTAATAGTGGTTTGGCCCTTTATCACTGCGCTTATAAACACTAGGGCCCTTGGTGAAGTAGGGTACCCTGTTGCAGCCCTACCGATGAGGGAGATGGTGTACGTAGCAACTTTAACCGCTAACAATATACCTGTTTACAGCAATCTGGGAGTAGGCATCTGGTTCCTACCCTTGCCTTCTACAGTAGGCGTTTATCCTTCAGCTGAAACATGGGTTGGCCACTTCTACACAGCAAGATACGTCGGGCTCTCTATTAAAGACGTGGTTAAGGCTGCTGTGATGATCGCCATCCCATTATCCTTAATCATGAGCTTCATATACACTAACGTAATATGGTCTTTCAGCCCAATACCTTCCCAAGTCTACCCTTGGGCTGCGATAAACTGGCCTGTGGGTGTTATTCAAAGCGCGTTATGGATAACAAGGTCCGTTACGGTTTTGAAATCAGCAATAATAAACCCGGGCACGCCTCCACTTTTAGAGGGATCATTCATCCTCATGACCCTGGCCTATGTTATTGCTAAAGTGGCTCGCCTGCCTTTCTCTCCGGTGGCTTTTGTAGTGGGAGGAAGCGTCCTGCCCCCCTACGCTATAACTGCTTTAATCGGGTATATTGTCTACAGAGTTGTGTGTTCGAGATTCGGTAAAGAAAATGTTGACAAGTATAAGTGGCCCTTCTACGCTGGCGTATTCATAGGATACGGCTCAGCAACCGCCATGTTGATCACTCTCACAATAGGTTTGAAAGCCATGTGGATGCTCCCCTACTAGACAATTCTTTAATCAATTTGAGACCGTTACTATGGCTGTTCAAATATTGTGTAATCTATAGTCTTGCTTACGGATGAATAAAAAGTAATATATGACATGTGTTGGTGTTACTTATGGTTAAAGCTGAAGTTAAGATGCTGAAAGGCGGACCCACCCTTCTCCTAGATGGTAAACCTGTTTTTCCAATGCTTCATTGGATTCACCCGCCTCCCATAGAGGGCAACTGGATTGAAGAGGAGTCCGTGAAGGGCTTCGCTAAAGCAGGTGTTCATATTAACACTTTCGGAGTGAACATTGGCGATTTCGTCGATTTACGGGAAGGTGAAGGTCTCTTAACGGACGTAAAGGATAGGATTAAAACATCAGCGATCTCTTTCAATACACAGGGGGAAGGCTACACATACGATTTCTCCAAGCTTGATAAACAGCTCAAAAGGCTGTTAGACGCGGATCCTCAGGCTTACGTGTTACTGAGGGTGAGTTTAGAAATGCTGGGCCCAGAAAACTCGTGGTGGCGGCAGAGAAACCCTGGAGAGCTTGAAATCTACAGTGATGGGAGGGCTGAAACCCAGTCGTACGCGTCGAAAAAATGGCTCCGAGACTGCTCAAACTTCTTAACCCTTCTCATACGCCACCTGAGAACCACAGACACGGGTTTAAGGGTTATTGGAATTCATCCTTGCGCGGGACACGCGGGTGAATGGGTTAAGGAAAGCGCTATGGAGGGTTACGCCACGGATTACAGCGAAGTTATGAGGGAGGCTTTTAGAGCCTGGCTGTTCAGAAAGTATGGGGGCTTGAATGCTCTAAGGGAAGCCTGGCGTGATCCCTACATCCACTTTAACAGGGTTGAAGTCCCATCGGCGGAGGAACAGGTGAATGCTGATCTCTACCATTTTAGAGATCCTTCGAAAGGAAGAAAAGTTATAGATTACTTCGAGTTCCTGTCAGACATCACTGCAGAAAATATCATCAGCCTCTGTAAGACTGTTAAAGAAGCCAGTAATTGGCAGATGCTCGCAGGAGTATTTTACGGATACTTGATGGAATTATCTTGGTCTAACTGGTTCTTCGACCAGGGTAGAAACATGCAGTATTCTGCTTATCAAAGGTCTGGACACCTGGCTCTAAGCAAGGTTTTGGCTTCGCCCTACGTGGATTTCATTGCAAGCCCCTACAGCTATGGGTTCAGGGGGATAGGAGGCGACTCAGCAGTAATGTCGATAGCGGAATCGATAAGGCTTCACGGAAAACTATACTTTATCGAGGATGATACTCGGACACATCTCTCCCCGCCTGATTCAAAATACGGTAGGGCGAGAAACTCGAGGGAAACAGTGTCAATACTGACTAGAACCTTCGGCCATATTTTAACAAGGTCCTGCGGAATATGGTATGGAGGATTCTACCAGGATGAAGAAGTTATGGCCGTTTTATCTCGCTTTCTCCAATTGGGGGAGAAGAACATAGGGCTGAACAGGTCATCGGCCAGCGAGGTGGCTCTTATTATAGATGAGAAGAGCTTCATCTACGAGAAGATGGTTAAGAACCTAGATTGGCCACTCGTGTATTGGCAGAGGCATTTAGGCCTATCAAGAATGGGAACACCATATGATATCTATCTCCTAACCGACCTGGACAAAATCCCTAACCAATACAAGTGCTACATATTCCTGAATACGTTCCATCTGGATGATGCGCAACGCGACTTGATAAAGAGGACAACGCGGAGGGAGGGAAAAACATCTGTTTGGATGTATGCTTCAGGTCTAATAAACCACGATATATCGGCAGAGAACATGGAAGATATTACTGGGATGGGGTTCAACTTAGACTGGACCGAATGGGGTTTAACCATGTTGATCACAGGGTTTGACCATCCTATAACTAGGGATTTGCCGGCTGCCACGAGTTTCGGAACAGATCTCCACGTGGGACCGGTACCATATGTTGAGGATCCGGATGCAGAAATCCTTGGAACCCTTGTCTATAGTAGGGGTATGTGCGTGCCAGGAATGGCTGTTAAAGAGTTTAGTGGATGGAAATCAATCTACATAGGTGCTCCCAATGTGCCTCCAAATGTTCTCCGCTCCATTGCAAGCTACGCTGGGGTTCACATATATAGTTACTCGGATGACGTGTTGTATGCGGATAGAAACTTTATCTGTATGCATGCTGTTAAACCCGGCGCAAAACGAATATGTCTTCCAAGAGAAAGCGATGTATATGAAACTATTGGAAAAAGGCTGGTGGCAAAAGAAGCAGTTGAATTCATGGACGATTTCAAGGCTGGCGAAACTAAACTATACTATTATGGCCAGGAGAAATGGCTGGAAACTTCATAGAGCTACGCATGAAAAGTTAGCTATTGCAAAAATGTTTTTTCGGAAAATGCGTTAGCACGTCACTAAGGTCAAATAATTCTAATTGAAACATAAGCCGGCAATGTTTTAGACTTTTTCTTTGCAAGGATTCCGCTATTAGTAATCCTTAAAATCCTTCTGAGCTCAGCCGTTGCTTCAATGCTTCTTCCAAGTCCAAGGTAGCCTACGAGCTTAGTGCAGTGAGCTTCAACAAGCTTTCTATCGTAATTCAAGGCGTTAAAGTATTCCTCAGGAATCTTCTTCTTTAAGTCGATGATTCTTCTCTCTTTTTCACACCCTTCTTTTAATAAACCTTTGAATAATTTTGAAGCCTCTTTTCTCCTTCCGAGCATTTTTAAGGCAAGACCCTTATAATAGGCTTCATCCAAGTTCAGAAACTTTTGGTCTAGAATGCTTCTCCATATTTCCCTAGCCTTCCTCTTTTCCCCAATCAGGAAGTAGCATTGGCCAGCCCAATACTTTTGTTTCGCCTCATGCCGATGCGGAGCATAGGGTGCTCCAACACCCAGGTTCCTAGGGTAGGTTAAAGCTTTAAGAAAGTCTCTTAAAGCCTCTTCATAATTTTCCTCCTTCATTTTTTCCACACCTCTTCTTACATGAGCCTCCACAAACAGTTCCCAATACCCGTAGTATCCTTCAGCAGGGGTGAAAGTGTTTCCTTCAAGTATCCTAAGTGCTTCATCGTATTTTCCCGTTTCGACGTATGCTGCAGATAACACTGCTAGAAGAGAATCCTTCTTAATCCTGCTGCTCGCCTCCTCTAGAGCTTTAACGGATTTTTCAACCATCCCGGCTGCTGAACAAGCCTCGTAATACTCGAGGTAAAGCCTATAGTTCAACGGATCCATGGCAATCGCCTTCTCATACTCTTTCAACGCTCTTTCATAATCTCTATATAGCTTGTAGTAGGCGAACCCGAGGTTCCTGTGTAGAACAGGGTGTTTCAACCCCTCTCGCTCCGCAGCCTCCCATTCACTAATCGCCTCGTTAAACCTGTTCAAATGAAACAGAAGGTTTCCCAAGTAATATTTTGCTTTGGAGCTTCCTGTAATAGCAATCACGCTTCTAAGTATTTCCTCCTCCACCACCCTGTGGGGGAAAACGTAATCCGGATTCTTCGTATCACCAAGCTGGTAGTGTCTCCTCATTTCATCCGTCTTCCCAAGTCTCCCGTAAACGAAACCCAGATAATAGTGAACCATCGGCCTGTCGAGACCTTTCAAGACTCCTGCTGAAAGGATTTTCTCCGCATCCTCGTAGAGGCCTGCGTCCAAGTATTCTAATGCAACTTCCAGAAGCTTCTGCTCGCTGGCTAAGACGATCCTTTCAAACTCCAGTTTTTCCTCCCCCTCTGAACAGAGCATTAATTCTGAAATTAAAGGGTAGTAAAGTGGGAAAGACTCCAAGCCTCTTTGAACAGTCTGCAAGGCCTCGCTGGCTTTCCCCTGCTTCCTTAAAGCAGCAGCAAGCAGAAACAAGCATTTAAAATTCGTAGAATCTTTTTCCACAGTTTCTTTCAGAATCTCCTCCGCCTCACAGTATTCCCTTCTCCTCATTTTTATGATGGATATCCAGTAGGAGGATGGTGAGAAGAACCTCGCGGATCTCCTAGCCTCCCAGAATTCAGCCTCAGCTTTGGATTCGTCGCCCAGTTTAAGACTGCATATGCCAAGATAGTAGTGGGCTTCATCAGAATCAATTTTCCTCTTTAACGCTTTTTCCAGTAGCACGGCTGCTTTACCGTATTCTCCCCTCCGGCTGTATATGGCTGCTAGGGCGCACAGGGCCTTCGAGAAATCGCGGTCAACTCTTAATGCCTGTTTATACTTCAATTCTGCAAGCAATGGGTTGCCCATTCTTTCCTCTAACTCTCCATCCGCCCAGAGCTCTTCAACAGTCTTCTGTTTCTCCGCCTCCATGCTGAACTCGCTTGGACGACGGTAGACTGATTCATCAATCCTGGTCCTATAATCCCTACAATCCCAAGCTATGATCTCATCACCGTTTCTGTCTAAGACTTCAACCTCCACTTTTTTATCCTCAGACTTAAACTCTTTAACGAACGGGTTACCGGGTGCAAGACTGAATTCTTCTTCAACAACCTTCTCGCCAAGATGAATTCTAACCTTAGCATGGGGGAATTCTCTTGTTACATGCACGCCAACCATTATCCTGAAAGCATCTCCCTCTGGCTTGACATCGACATTGACAGCAGCGTCCTTATTGGCATAGGAAATACCCTTGATCTTTGAGATTGGGTACCACCATTCTTCCCACTTCTCGAAGAAAAACGGGTCTATGAAGCCAACTATGCCCTGCGTTCTGAATCTACCGGATTGAAGCTCTATGTAGGGCATGCCCTTGTCTGAAAGTATGGGTGCCCAGAAAAGCCCGTCTTCACTCGTCCCCCATGTAAACCTTTTCTTCCCTGGCAATTTAAAATGGTTAGCGTGCTGCACCACCCCGTAATCTCTGTTATAGTCGTAATATCCGAAGAAATCCTCTTCGCAATCTATCACGAAGGCGTCGACTGCAAACTTGCAGTTCTTATACCAGCTTACGTCAACGCCATCCTTATTCACTGGAAAAGTATCGTCCACCGTGTGCCTACCGGGTATGAAGACCCTGCTTCCTTCGGTGACTGTTTCAGCCGTGTTAGTCCAGAAGTAGTATTTAGCTCTCAACGGGTCATTGTTAAAAGTTTTGACGGATATTTCTAGAAAAGCCCTGCCAGGTCTCAGGGTTAAACCAACCAAATAATATATGTTGGTGACGAGATTAATGTTTCCAATGTAGACTGTTATGCTGCCGTCCTCCCATTCCTTAACCTTCCAGTCAACCGGAGAGAAGTTATCCGGAGTATGGTGGGCCCTATCCAGACTGTTAAACTCTATTCCGTTAGCTATCCAGGCTCCTCTCAAAGCTATATTGGCGGGTCTTATCACCTCATTATAGTGGAACACGTGAGCATCGTTAACCTTATCGTAAAGGTCATGGAGCCTAGCCCCTAAGGAAGGTATTATTCTCATCCTTAGATACTCGTTCTCAACCGTTATCGTTTCATACGCCACGGGCTCAGGCTTATCGCTGAAATTATTCAATCCAGTATACGGATAATATTGGAAAAACTTCGGAAGAGGATCCTCATCAAGCACTCTATATGTTTGAATCTCTTTTTTCTCGGCAAACCATCTGCTTGTCATAGCAATTGAGGAACATTTTGACCACGTTTTAAAATTTTTTAAAGTTATGGTGTGAATCTGTTAATCCTCAGCCTGCTCACCAGTAAATCAAGCGTACGCAATGATGGAAAACAACCTGTTTACTAGTAGGGTTGTCCGCGTAGCAATGCATGTAAAGCTTTTCTCCCTTTTTAACTAGAAAGTGGCCTGATGGAAAACTTTCGTAAACACACACATCGCTGATTCCGCTTACCTCGGAATAGTAGTCTCTCCCACAGTACCCGAAATAACCCTTCTCGCCCGTCGGCTCCATCCCAGTACCCTTGTCCTCCCATTTAACCCAAGGATTCTCCGAGTTTTTTGACAGGATGTGCCCATTATCAGTGGGATAGCCCCCGCTACTGACCCCTATGAAGTGTTCTATAGCAACTATGTGCATGTCTTCTTCCGCAGTAATGCTTTCAGACCTCCTGTCGACCGTTTTAGGAGGAACCCTGTATGCCCCCGTGTTTATGGTTATCGCCTTCAACTCTTTCTCCACAGCCATTTTTCCCTCGCGACTTCCACCTTCTGCTTCGCCTAATATGTTTTTCATGAATTCCATCCGGCAACCTTTGGCCAATTATTCTATTCCAGTCAAAGCGTTTATAAGCAAAATGCGTTCTTCAATCAGGATTTCTACAGAATGGTTGCCAGCCTATTACTGGCCGTGGCTTACAGTATGTTATTCCGCTCACTAGGGTGCAGTCTTCTGAGACACACTGCTTGTTTTCAGAATCTTTGACACGATGGTGTTAGCCCCGTATCACAGGCTAATGATAATGAAATGCTTTAGAGAGCAAATGATTGCAAACTGGCTATAAGGCTGCATGGGTATTTGCAAACATTGCTTCTGAAAGAAGTTAGCATACGTAGCCTAGCTAGCACGCATTACTTTGCACGCCGCCTCCTCTCTAAAAAGTTTTTAAACTTCTCCCGTTTTCATAGAGCAGGGTGAGGATCCTTAGAGAGCTCGGCTTTGCCCTTTGCCTACTGCTACTGGTTTCCCCCGTCAAGACTTCGGTGGCGGAATGGATTGGTGCCTCAATAACCATCGACGAGAATGGAAACGTAATATCTGACATGCCTGACCCGCCGTTAAGGAAGGTCGGAACCATATACTATCTGACTGACGATATTAGGATAGTCACTAGGCGAGACGGCATGGTTATTAAGAAGAGCGACATAATTATTGATGGGAATGGCCACATTATTAGGGGGTCCTGTGTCGGGGATGAACGCGGAATACTGCTGGAAAAGGTGCGTAACGTAACTCTAAGAAACGTTAAGGTGCAAGACTTTGTCGGCGGCATCTTCTTCTACTTTTCATCAAACAACCATATTGTTAACTGCACTTTTACAGGTAATGTTTTCGCCGGCATCACCCTGTCTTACTCCAATAACAATAGCATCGTAAACTGTACTGTTTCAAACAATAAATTTGGAATCATTTCTGCGTATTCTTATGACAACTCTCTCTACTACAATAATTTCATCTCAAACGGTGTGCATGCTTACTGTATTGATTCTAAGAATACTTGGGACAACTATTATCCTTCCGGTGGAAACTATTGGAGTGACTATACTGGTGAGGACTGTAGGAGCGGCTTGAATCAAGACGAGCCTGGGGCTGACAGCATTTGGGATGAACCCTACGTTATAAGCGTCAATAACAGGGATTATTATCCCCTCGTAACTCCCTACGGGACGGCTAGGTTCAGGGTGAGCGACTTAAGCATAAGCCCGGACACGGTTAACGCTGGAAGAGCATCCACAATCTCGGTGAAGGTTAAGCATGTTTACGGAAGTTCAGGTTCATACGAGGTTAAGCTGAAGGTCAACGACCAAGTCGTCGATACTAAGAAGGTCACGTTAGGCCCAGGCAAATCCATAGTCGTAAACTTCACGTATACGCCGGGCAGCGAGGGAAGTTACATCATAGATGTAAACGGTTTAACTGGGAGCCTTAGAGCAAGTAAAGAGGAGCCTCCATGGCTGCTAATCATTGCGGTTGTGACGATGACAATCATAATATTACTAGTAACCCGGAGAAGAATACGTCGCAATAATCAGTATGCTAATCCGTCAGTCTATTTATAAGGGAAACACTCTCCTCAACCAGGATCTCTGCGGAACCCTTTGCAAGACGGTTCCACCACGTTGGAGTAACCTCGTACCCACCCTGCTCGTAAGCCTCGGAGGTAGCTATGTATCCACAATACCCGTTCGCATAGGAGATTATGAGAGTCGGGCTCAGGGGAGAGCTCTTCTTTATGCGTATACCGACTTCAACAAGGGGCTCACCGGGTATTCCCACGAGTGCTGCGCCGCCTATTCGCACCGCTTGCAGCGTTGTTTCAACCGTTTTCTCCAAGGGCATTTCGCGGATCATTCTCAGGTTTTTCTCGTAATAGTTGAGAATAGCCTTGTTCCTCATTAATGTCTCCTCGTCGGCGTTTCTAGCCTTAAGCTCAGAAACATGTTTCTCCTGGTTCTCAAGCAGCCTGCGGGCTGTTTCCTCAGAAAGCTCCGCCAACGGCAGCGTAACCTTTTTCCCAACGGATCTTATAACCGGCTCCTCCTCGGTCTTAACGAACCTCATAGTGTTAAGGGCAGCATATGCTACTATTCTTCCAACGGCTTCAACATCCTCAAACGTGCCTGGGCAAGAATACCCCAGAGAGGTGAGAGGGTTAATGTCTCCATCAGCACCGTTCATGAAGAGAGCCACATGGTTAACGTTTAGCCTTGACTCTATGATTCTGGAGACCACGCCGGGGTAGTCCGCTGAAATAAGGTAATTCGTATCCCCCAGAACAACCCCGTGGCAAGCATGGTTCACAAGTGAGGCAATCGGGCTGCCGGATTCATCCGTCACAATCAGCACGTTGACGTCAGGGTCAACAGGCCCGCTGAAGCTTCTCCTATTGAAGCCCACGATGACTCTCCCAACACCCCAGCCGAGCCTCGCCGTCCTAGCCTTCTCAACTGATTTTAAGCCTGCCTTCACGATTCTCTCTCGGAGAACGCTCGGATAGTTTCCTAAACCCGCCCCGGAAAGGTCTGCCGTTATGTCTGGGGAGAGCGATGGGCCGGAATGCGTGTGCGTCGCGGAGATCATTATCCCGTTCTCCTCTATGCCAAGCCTCTTAGCCAACTCCTCCTTAACCTCCAACGCTAACGAATCCGGAATGTTCAGCAGATCGTTGGCTATCAGCAGTGAAGCAGCCCCGTGCGCCTCAAGGTAGAGTGCTCTAGCGTAAAGATTGTCATGCACACCCTCCGCCCCCTTATATCTCGCTGCGAAACCACCCATCTTAACGCCGACGGGTGGAGTAATATCCTCCTTCCAGGCTCCGGCTCGCATGCAAACCCTGTTTTAAACAATCCTATTAAACCTTTAACGACAGTTAGTCGACGAAACTTTGGATTAAACCCCTCCCTGCCCTAGGCATTAATCTGTCCCTCTCGTTTTTCAGATAAGTTTTTTAAGGTTCTCAAGCCGGCTTGGTTGAAAGGTAGAGGCTGGATTGGCTGAGGCTTCGAGCAGCG
>JAWCMB010000041.1:8639-14692 GCA_038850115.1 Thermoproteota archaeon | reverse complement strand
ACCTCAGCCTTCGGCGGCTGCGGCAAGGATAACCAGTTAGCCAGGGTTGGGGACGGGGGGCCCCACGTGATGATTAGGGAGCTCATTGTCGGAGGCGGCTGAAAGATGGATGTTGAGAAGGCGGTTAAGAGGGCTGTTGAACTGGGCGCCTCAGAGGCAGAGGCCTTCCTGCTGAGCACGGCTGAGACATCGTTAACCCTTGCCGGAGAAGTGGAGGCTTCGAAGACTGTTAGGCTGAAGTCCTTCGGAATCAGGGTTGCCGTTGGAAAATCCACAGCCATTGTCGGAACCCAGGATGTGAGCGAAACAGGTTTTGACAGTGCTGTAAGGTCTGCTGTTTCAGTTGCAAGGGTTTCTCCACCTGACCCTCGATGGTTGAGGATGAACGAGAAGATCGAGGCGAGGGATATTGGGGAAACATTTGACAAGACTACTGCAGAGGCAACGCCGGAGGACCTGCTTCCCATCGCGAGGGAGCTTCTGGACTCTGTTAAGGAGGGCTGCGTTGAGGCTAAGCCTATCCGAGGCTTCCTAACGTCTAGAGCCATGGAGGCAACCTACGCTAACACTTACGGGGGCCCAGTTACAAGAAGGGAGACCATGGCGTTCCTCTACGTAGAAGCGAGGGTTGACGAGGCGGGTGAAGTCGGCACCTACTCTGAATACAGCATAGCTAGAAGCCTCAAGGGGCTGGAGGCTAGGAAGACGGGTGTTGAAGCAGGCTCAAGAGCCAGGGAGTTCGTTAAAGCAGGCTCAATAACCAACGGGAAGTATGAGGTTGTGACGCTCAACAGGGTTTCTGACTCTCTCCTGCCTGTCATGCTTAGCCCAGCGGTTTCAGCGTTAAACGTTCAGGAGGGAAGGTCACCTCTCGCAGGAAAACTAGGCGTGGAAATAATGTCGGACAAGATTACTATAGTGGACTTGGGTTCAAGCGTGAACACACTGGGCTCCAAGCCCTTCGACGATGAGGGGTTCCCCACGCGAAACCTGGAGATAGTTGGCAAGGGGGTTTTAAACACGTTTGTCTACGATACTTACACTGCGAATAGAGAGGGGAGGGAGTCTACGGGCAACGCGTCGAGAGGCTACTCCACGGCTCCGAGGCCCTCCCTGCACCATCTTCACCTTAAACCGGGAGAGGCAAGTTTTGAAGAGATCGTCAGGGAGACTAGGAATGGTGTGCTAGTGATGGGCACGATAGGGGAATGGATGTCTAACCCTGTTAGCGGGCATTTAAACGCTACGATAACACATGCGTACATGGTTGAGAACGGTGAGATAGTTAGGCCCGTGAAGAACGGGGTTATATCAGGCAATTTCTACGAGATGCTTAAAGAAGGTTTGGAGATGATTGGCAACGATACGAGGCACGACTACGGGGTTTCAGCACCCTCCCTAAAGTTCAGAAACGTGATAATAGCCAGCAAGTGAGCTAACTTCGGCGATTGTTTTTAGCGGCGCTATCCGTTAACAGTTACACGTGGCGCTGCTTATTCTTCCCGAATCGCCTTGGTTAAGCCAAGCGTGCACCCGCCATTTCTCCGGTCCGTGCAAAGGCTTACCAACTATGTCAAGAACATGCCTACTCCTTAATTCCGCTAAGAAAGCATCATGTGTACCCGTGCCCTCATCTATAACATGTGGAGTGAACACGGCTCCTCCCCTATTCTCGTAGACGATAAGCCTAGGCGCGTGGTTGACGTATCTATCAGTCTCTGGGTCTGCCATCCCTATCTCCCCGACGAAAATGTCCAGTCTATTATTACCACAAATATCTCCCAGCTGCAATGAGTGAGCATCCATCAGCCCATTCTCCAGCACATGCTCCTCCCAAAGCATATTTGGGTCATCACTGGGCTTAAACCAAGCAAGCCTTCCGCCCTCGGTACGTCCATAGATGCAGGGGTCTCCTTCAGACAAGACGATCTCCTTCCTCCCGTCTCCGTCTATGTCTCCCACCGCCACTTTCGTGGTGATGTAGCCGATTGCAAACTTGTGACCAAACCATCCACCGTCCGAGTATTTATACCAGCAAGTTCCGCAGACCACCTCATTTAGGCCATCGCCATCTAGATCGCCTATGGCTAATCCTTCCTCAGGCTGATGGCCATCTGGGAGCCATTTGTTCTTCGGGTTGTACTCCCACCTGCCTAAGGCCACAGGCTCTAATCCAGGCCAAGGGCTGACCGTAGGGTCCTTCGGCAGTGGCAAACGGTATATGTTTGTGCCACCATCGCCATGCTGGTTTGTGAAAACGAGTGAAACTGTTCCATCTCCAGTAATGTCGCCGATTGCAGTGTCGTGGAACTGTGTATGCCCAGTCTTGGCGACAAGCCTTTTCAACCATTTTGCCTCAGGCCGACCAGGGTTCTCCCACCACCAGACCTCGTCAGACCTCCAGTCTCCGCCACACACCAAATCAGGCAGGCCATCACCATTAATGTCATAAACGCTGCCGCCGCATTCAAGCATGTCAACCTTGTCGATAAGACGCTGCTCCCAAGGAGCGTCGAAACCCTGGTTCTCCAGCCAAACCATCATTCCGCTCCTACCGCCGACGATAACGTCAGGAAGACCGTCCACATTTATGTCGCCTACTGCTGAAAAAGTGTTAAAGTCAGCCGGGGAATTGTCCACTACGGCGATAACCCTTTTTTGAAACTTTAACACGCCCATCCGTCAGCGCCTCCCAAGCCCACTTAGAAGTGCGGTATGCAATATTTATCTCTGCAGGAGACCGTGTTGAACAGCCCTCTTTCGGCTTTAACGGCCTCTAAAACACTAAAAACGGCATTTTGGCGAGTAGCTGGGAACCGAGGCAATATCGATGAAAAATTTCAGCTATAATTACTAGGTATGGCGTTGCTAAAAAGTAGTAACGTTTCATAGAATGCTCCTATAATGACATAACTTACTCATAGCCCATACTAATGCCGGTGAAAAACATCATCAACGAAAGCCTCAGTGCCGGCGTCTCTTCCTAGCGTGCACTTCACCAGCACGTGCTAGAGTAGTACTGCCGCAAAACCAAGAAATGTTAAATAATAAAAGAAAGAGGAACATCATTTGGATTTACATGGATGAAGCTGGAGTCGGGAAGCTGAAGGATAGGGTTAAAGAAGAGTCTGCCGAAGCCTGGAGGAAGGGCTATTTACCCCTTGACGTCGGCAATGCGTTGAAAGAAGCTGAAAAACTTCTAAGGAAATACAGGTCTACAAGGGGTTGGGAGGAAGGCTATTGGGGAAGGGCTGAAAACTATGACTTGGGCTTCGATTTGGGGAGGGAAAGCCTCCTGCTTGAAGCAATGGAGCACCTTTTAAGGGCTAAGGGAGCATTAATCTCGCTAAAGCTTCCAAAATGGGCGAAAGACCTACGGTATTACTATACGGATAGCGAGTGGGGCAGAGAGGCTGTGGAGTCTCTGGATGCGCGTAGGGGAGTAGTTTTCATGTCTGGGAGAGAATGGTCTCTAGAGGGTTTTCCGAGAACACAGTCACTCTGGTATAGGTGTAGCTGCAGGCCAACGGTTGACGGAGTACGGCTGATAGAGAAGCATCATGCTGAAGGTAGAAGGGTTGGGACGTACATGAGCGGAGGCATGATGGCCATTACGTTCGCGTTGCTTCCAGACTCTGAGGAAAACTGGACGGATGACTTCATGAAGGCTTACGCGGGTCATTACTGGCACGGCTCGAGGGAACGCTTCTGGGGTGCTAGAGACACTTCCTCCGAGTGGAACAAGGATCTCCCAGCCACGTTAACGTTCTCCAAATGGATGATTTCCCAGCTGGAGTTCGCCCAGAGGATCGGATTCGACTTCATTCATCTGGATGAGGCTTTCGGAAAATATTCTGAGGCCCACAGGCTCTCGGAGCGAAACCCGAACTTCGTAGTGTGCCCGAACAATTTGGCACGCATGTATGTTGATGAGGAGAACTGGCGCTTCGGCTGGACAGCCATGGGTGAGTCGCTGGGCCATCCCTCCTCTTGGGATGATTTTCACAAGAGGATGAGGTTGCGAAGCCTGAGGTGTCGCAACATAAACTGGTGGGGTTGGCACACCTACACGCCGTTCGACGATGCTTACCAGAACCTTTCTTACGCAACTACTTTAGCGAACAAGGGGACTGATGTTAGCCACAGCAACCCGTCGGAAGAATACGTGAGGTTCTCCAGAAGGTTCTCAGACTATATTTATGGTCCATACGTGGATGTTTACGTTGCTCAAGACATTGCAAAGCCTATTAGCAAGCATGAGTCGTTAAGGATCATCGTTAATCGTAGAGTGCTCTTGAGTGGGAGGGAAGAAATCATCATGCATTTGTTGAACATAAGTCCTGAAACCCCGTTTCTCAAAAACGTGGCAATAGAGCTGGACTGCTCACGCTTCAATTTAAAGTGGCCACCGGAAATATCTTTCGCCACTCCGGAATATGGTGTGAAAAACCTGGAGGCAAGGGTTGAGGAGCGTAAAATCATAATCGAAGTCCCGGAGTTTAAGACCTGGGGAATGGTTGTTGTGGGCGAGAAACTTTTCCCATACGTTGAACTGCGTTTAAAGACGAGGGACAGGGTGCCGGTATGCAACTCTCTTGACAACGCCTTTATTCCCGGAATGGAGATTGAAGTCGAAGCAGAGGCTACGGAAGAGGCTGAGGATTACTCATTATCTTTACACGTGCCTGAAGGATGGAAATACGTGGAGGCTGGCAGTCAACATAATGCTCATCTCTTCAAAGTCATGCCTCTCTTCGCGGAGAAGGATAAGGGATACGCAATCACACCCATCATAGTAAAGAATGGAGAATCAATGCCTTCATGGCCACTCATCCTCCAAGCCAAGGACATAGTGTGCTTCAGGCTTATCCCACCGATGGCCGAGTCCCCTTGTGTCAAGGATTTTTACGAGCTTGAGGTTAAGAATCACAGCGGCAGGTCTGGAACCCTCAGGTTCACTGTTAAACCGCCTGAAGGCTGGGAAATAAGCGAGACGGTTTACGAGACAATAATAGGAGCAGGGGAAACCAGGAAAATACCGTTGTCAATAGTTATACCCGACTATCACCTGCATCTTTGGGATCAGATTGACTTAGAGATACCGGTAGAATGGGAGTTCCTCAGCCTAAAGGGCTCGGATTCTCTCAAGATAAGGGTTTTTCCAGCACGCTTCTACGTTTACTCTAGAGGCGTGGAAAGGAGCATAATGCACTCCTACCCGAACCTTTACTTCATAGATGATTTAGACGAGGCTAGGCTGATGCTTAAAAACGGGAAATACGTGGCGCTATGGCTGGCTAACCAAGATCCTATAGAATACGGGCCCCTTGCAGATGAGTTCATATCGATGAACGGCGGAGTCGTGTGGATGGGGGAACCCTTCTCAAGCGACAATTGTCCAGCAACCCTTGAAGAGAAAAATCTTAAATCGAAAACCGTAAACTATTTAGAGACTGGGGAAAGAATTTTGACCCCAGCCCTTAGGAAGAGATCTCTCTACGAGTCTGAGGAAGGCTTCAGAGTCTGCAGGGTTAAAGCCAAGGATTGGGGTGAGATCATCGCGCTATGGGGTAAGCCCCCGGAGGGCTTCTCCGGCAACATTGAGAATACGCCGGCAGCCGTGCTCTCTAAAGACCCTAGGAGGAGAATCGTCTACATGAGTTCAGACCTTGAAGCCACGTCTGAGGAAAAATACAGGTTTGAAGAGAGAAACCATCATGAAGCCCACTGGTATCAGACATACGTGTTCTACATCCTGCTAAACTGGGCGTCTGGAGCCTACACGAATAAACAGTGAAGAAGAACCGTGCATGCTAATGGGCTGGGTCGATGGGTGTGAGAAACATCTCCTGTTCAGAGGGGATATTCTAATAGATAGGATTTGAAGCGGAGAGTTTAAGATCGCATGCTTCAATAATGTTCTTCTCCGGTTCCACGTATCTTGTTGCTAAACCAGAGTTTCCTGTGAGGCGCAAGGCTTTAGAATCCCTGTGAGGAAAGCAGGGGCATCGAATTATGGAAGTGCACTATCAAATTCGAACCTAAACTTTAAG
>JAWCMB010000041.1:2216-8629 GCA_038850115.1 Thermoproteota archaeon | reverse complement strand
ATAGGTTTGTCCCTGTTCAACCTGAACCTCTTTCTTACTATCTTCAGCACAATAAGAATTGTTACAACGCTGATTACCATTATTACTAACGGTATGACTGGCAGTTCAAGCTTAACAGTGAACTCCATAGAGGCTTCGCAAAGGGTTCGATATGTTGCCGGGTCTATGATTGTCACGTTAATAGTATAGTAGCCGATCTCGTAATTTCCTACAGGTAGTTCGCATATTCCGCTTTGAGGAACCTGTACTCTAGCATCGTCAGACTTTATCAATCTGTTACCTGTAGTTACTACGTAGTGCACAGTAAGAGTCTTCGAATAATTCGGCCTGGCCATGATCCTTAGAATAACTCTTTCCACTATCGAGTACGTTCTCCTACCTAGACTCAGGAAAATCGGCGCATGTGGTTCCCTAGCGTACCATTTTCGAACAATGTCTTCCACAGGCTTATTTTGAGGAGTATAGCTGTTTGACATTGCAGCGACGAACGGGCTAGTCTCCCAGTTCCACCAGTAGAACCCGTAGAACCAGCTTTTATTCCAAAGAACTTGAAAAGCCGCCTCGTAGCAATCAGCCTGTTCTTTAAGGTCAACACCCATGTTTATCGACCATTCCCAAGGCATTGTATTCGTCCCATCACCGCTACGGTAGCCGATCTCCGTGAAGATCACAGGTTTGCCCACGGTTGAAACCCACTTCTCAATGTCGTCGGCATGTTTCCTCCATGCCTGCTTCAACTCGTCTAAAGTCGGGTTGTTTGTATTTGTAAGGGGAAAATAGGCGTCTATGCCAACATAATCTAGGGAGTCCCACCATTTCACGTTTTGATAATTATCATGGTTTGCTGCGTACGTAATCGGTCCAGAGTAGTGCTCTCTAACTCCCGCAACTATCTTTCTCCAGTTCCCATCATCCCGGTCGTTAGCATTAAACTCGCAGCCGATGCAAAGAAGCTCTACACCGTGTCTTTCAGAGAAATCTGCCCAGTGGTTGATGAAATCAGCATAACTTTCAAACCATGCTTCGGAAGCCGGGATTTCCCCACGCCAGTGTCCATCCAACGGGTCCACCATCGGTTTTAACATGACTCTCATCCCAAGTTCATGAGCCTTATTGATTACGTGGATGAGTGATTCTTCACTGGGTGAATTGTAGAGGGGGCGGATCTTGGCAGAGTTTATTGTCTCCTGATACCAAAAGAAGCATATGGCTACCCACTCAGTGTTCGTCAATCTTAGGAGACGTAGAGACTCATCTGACTCAGTGCTGTCAAACCTTGGTGGCCAGCTAACATAGGACATTCCTTTTTGAAAAATAGGGATGTCTAGGGATGTTGATACGATTCTTTGGGAAACGGTTTTTTCCAGAGCTATGCGAGTCGTTTGAGAAACAAGTGTAACCATCAGGAACAGCTTCAGAATCAGGATCTTTCCATCCATTTTTCCTTAGCGTTAAATCGCTTATCTCTTATCTTTATAAGTGTTAGTTACGCGACATGCGGATTTCCTCAGAACATGTTTATATTTTTGGGAATCAACTCTAATCTACGAGGTATAGGGCATGCAAGCCGGGTTTTTAGAGCTGCTCGTAGGGACGATAGCCTAAGAAGGGTTTAAAAAGCCCCTGTTAAGTCCTTTCTCAGAGTTTGAAAACCATAGTTGGCCCTGCGAGCACTGGGCTCGGCGAGAAAATATGTTCTTTAACCGGCCTTGAGAAGATCCGTTTCTCCTTTAAACAGTTTCCAGACGGAGAGTTGTACATTAGGCTGCTTGAAGATGTTAAGGGGGTTAACGCGTTGATAATTCAGTCTCTGTCTCCGCCTCAGGATAGGAACCTGATGCTCCTACTCCAGCTTATATCCGCGTTCAAGACGAACGGCGGCGGGGAAGCATCAGTGTTGATTCCCTACTTGGCTTACGCTCGCCAGGACAAGATGTTCCTCTCTGGGGAGCCTGTTTCAGCTCACCTTGTTGCTAGGATTATAGAGGCTGCTGGGGCAGACAGGGTTGCGCTTGTCGAGGTTCACAGCGATATTGCTGCCAGAGGCTTTAGGAACAGTGTTCTCATAGAGGCGACGAGATCCTTTGCAGAGTACTATTTGAGGAGCGGGTTTGAAAAAGCCTACGTGGTTGCGCCCGATAAGAATGCTACTCCAAGGGCTAGGAGGCTTGCAGAAACCATTAACGGCGAGGTCGGGTGGGTTGAGAAAACAAGGGATAAGGAGACAGGCTTCGTCTCCTCTATCGAGGGGGAGCTTAACCCAGCCGGTAGGAAGACGATCCTCATAGACGACATTATAAGCACAGGAGGGACGATCGTTGAGGCCATAAAACTGCTTAAGAATAGGGGGGCCTCACAGATATCCGTGGCGTGTGTTCACGGTATTTTCGTAGGCAATGCTTATGAGAGGATTATGAATGCTGGTGCTTCAAGCATACTTTCCTCAGACACGGTTGAAACACAGTATTCAAACATTTCTGTGGCGGGTGACGCAGTTAAGACGCTCAGGGAGAAGGGCTGGCTCTGAGCGCTCAACCAGGCTGGACGCAACTGTTCGCCGTCTTGTCAGGCGAACACGATATGCTTCCAGCTGCCGAGGTCGAAGCCGTCTTCGACGCTGAGAATGTTCCCAGGAGAATCTTAGGATGCTTCACCCAAGTCTACAGGTTCACCGCCCCGTTGGAGCCTGCTTCAAAAGCGTTCAAAAGACTAGCCTTATCCCACTTCCTGTGCGAGGAGATAGGTGTTTTCAAACAGGGGGTTTCTCATGATGAAATGATTGATGCAGTATTGAGGGCAGGCTTAAACGGGAGCATTGCATTTAGGGTCAGGAGGATAAGGGGCAGTATTTCTCCGGAGGAGGCATTAGCCCTTGAAACAGGATTGAACAAGAGGGCCTCGAAAACCATGCATCTCACTGTAGACTTAGAGAATCCTGAGAACAATTTGGAGGCCGTATTTTCAAACGGCTTCCTAATCTTGGGCAGGAGGGTTTGCAACAGCGCCAGGAAAAGCATAGTAACTAGGAGCGGCGGCAGGAAGCCGTTCTTCCATCCTTCAAGCCTTAAGGTTGAGCTTGCAAGAACAATGCTGAACCTCGCTAGAGTCAGGGAGGGCAATATAGTTGTGGATCCGTTCTCTGGAACCGGGACGGTTCTGGTTGAGGCGCATGAGCTGCAAACCCATCCAATAGGGCTGGATTTGGATCCTTTGATGGCTTATTCTTCGCGCAGAAACTATAGATGGTTTCAGACACTCGTCTTCCAAGTTTTGGGAGATGCTAGGCACATGCCTTTCAGACGTGCCGACGCTGTTGTGACTGACCCGCCCTACGGGAGGAGGGCTTCAACGCATGGTTTTGAATCCCTAAGGCTCTACGAGGGCTTCATAAGGGAGTCCTCGAGGATTCTCAGAGATAAAGGGTTCATTGTCTTCCTTGCCCCCAGCAGGCTTCCTGTTGAAAGAATCTTGGAGTCGAATGACTTTGAGCTTAAAGAGACGTTTCTCATAGAGGTTCATTCCGGCCTGACTAGGAAGCTATTAGTAGGTCTTAGGACGGAATCTGTATAAAAAGGGGTTGCTGCAACTGAAAACACTAATGTGAGCATTAGAAGCTGTTCCATAATCCTTATGGTTTAGAGTTAATAACCTGATTAAACGTTATATTTCACGAGGCTAGTGATAAAAACGTGTTGAAGAAGAGCCAGCCGTTCGGTAGACTGCTATTTCTGGGAACGTCTGCAGCAGTCCCAACTGTCAGCAGGAGCCACCCCTGCATAGCACTCTGGTGGAGGGGGGAGGTGCTTCTCTTCGACTGTGGGGAGGGTGCTCAGAGACAGTTGATGAGCGCCAGCCTCAGCTTAGAAAGGATATCTAGTATTTTCATAACTCACATGCATGGAGATCATGTTCTGGGGCTTCCAGGGCTGCTTATGACGATGACTCTTCAAAACAGGAGGAGGCCTCTAAAAATATATGGTCCAAAGGGGCTTAGTCCGTTCATTGAGTCCTGCCTGCCGATGATATTCTATCAACCTAGCTTCTCAATCAGCATCAGGGAGGTTGGGAACGGTCTAGTCTCATCAGGGAGGAAGTATAAGGTTTATTCGCATGAGGTTAGGCATTCTGTTGAATCATACGCCTACTGTTTTAAGGAGGATGATAGGCCCGGCAGGTTCAAAGTTGATAAGGCTGAGGAGCTCGGTGTCAAGCCCGGGCCCTTGAGGAGCATGCTGGTTGAGGGTAAGCCGGTAACGCTCGAGGACGGTAGGATTATCAGGCCTGAGGAGGTTGTCGAGCCATCTCGCCCCGGGGTTAAGATCGTTTATACGGGTGACATGGGGAATACTCCTGGCTTCGAGGAGTTCTGCGTAAACGCTGACATTCTTATTCACGAGGCTACTTTCGACGAGAGCATGAGCGGCGAAGCGGGTAGTCTCCAGCACTCGACCTGCGTGGAGGCTGCTAAGCTGGCGGCTGCTGCAGGCGTTAAGAAGCTCATACTTACCCACTTGAGCTCTAGATACGGTGATGCTTCAATCCTGCTTGAGCAGTCTAGGAGGTTTTTCAAAAACGTTCAGATTGCTGAAGACTTCTTATCTATCGAAATTTTTTGAAAGAATCTTCTTCAGTTTACTTTCAACAGCTTCTTCAAGATCCTTCAGGCTTCCATCGTTCACTATATAGACGTCACTTAATGCAAGTACCTCCCCAAGCCCGACGGAGAGCTCCACCCTATCCCTATCCTCAAGCTCCCTTAGAATCTTAGGGTCGTCTGGCCTGCCCCTGTTAGAAAGCCTGTTATACCTAAGACTAATCGGGGCCAGTACTGCAACCCGGGTTACAAAATATCCTTTAGACTTGAAGTATTCCGCTTCTCTTAATGATCTTAATCCATCCACCACGATGATCTTGCTATCCGACTTCTCAATCTTCCTTTCCACAAGCTTGGCGACAGCATCATTACCCAGTTCTCGCCTAAGCTTAACCATAAAACTGCTCATTGACATTATGTCTCGGCCCACCCGCCGTGTTTCAGCCTCCTCCCTGACAGCGTCCCCCATGGAGACCACTGTAAACCCATGTTCGCCAATAAGCTTCGCGACAGTCGTCTTTCCTGAGCCAGGCATTCCCGAGATAAGGATTAGCTGCTTCAACGATTATTTCATGCGTAAGATGGTAAGGTATATAAATTCTCGCTCAGTTTTAAATTCGGGATGGTGCGGGTCTTCGTTTCGATGGATGTTGAAAACGAGTATGTAAGCCGGAGAATTCTTGAGGTTCAGAGGAGGATGGTTGAGACCCAGGCTGACCTGAAGCTGGTGGACGCGAGCATCCTTCACCTGACAATATTCTTCATAGGGGAGGTGCCTGAAAGCATGGTTGACAGAATATGTGAAACCCTTTCCCAGGTTAAGGGTAGCCCGGTTGAAATAGAGCTTAGGGGCCTAGGAGCCTTCCCAACGGTTTCACAACCAAGAGTTGTTTTCGCGAAAATCGGAAAAGGGTCTGGGGAGCTTGTTGAAAGGGCTGAGCGAGCTTCAGAAGCCCTGTCTAAAATCGGCTTTAGGATGAGCGAGCAGTTCTCCCCCCATTTGACTATTGCAAGGGTTAGGAGCCGGCTGAATGTTGATAAGCTTTCCCTTTTCGTTAGGAGTAACGGAGATATTCTCATAGGGGAGGCTCTTACAAGCAGGCTCAGGCTTAAGAAGAGTACCCTAACGCCACGTGGACCCGTTTACGAAACCCTCTGGGAAAAAATTGATTAGCAAGCACCCGTGTTAATAATATATGCCGAATAGTCTTCAAGAGGTTGTCCAGGAGACCCTGAGGAGGGTTAAACCCAGTCTGGAAGAGGAGGAACATGTTAACAGGGTTCTTTCTAAAACTGTTTCAATCCTTAGGGAGGAGTTTAAGCGTTTAGAGCCTGAAGCTGAGGTTCTTGTCGAAGGGTCTGTGGCTAAAGGCACTTGGCTGAGTGGGGAGACGGATGCGGATGTTTTCGTGAGGTTTCCTGTTAAATGGAAGAAGGACGAAATGGGGGAAACCCTGATAGAGAGTGTTAAAAGAGTATTTGGCCCAGAGAAATGCAGGCTCCGGTTTGCGGAGCACCCATATGTCACGGTTAGGGTGGATAATATTAATGTGGATGTTGTTCCATGCTACAGGGTTGAGAAGGGTTCCTATAAGAGTGCAACCGACAGGACAGTTTTCCACACGGAGTTCGTGAAGGATAAGCTTAGCCCCGAGCTGAGGGATGAAGCTCGTCTCCTAAAAAAATTCTTCAAGGGAATAGGGGTTTACGGCGCTGAGATAAAGACAAGGGGGTTCAGCGGCTTCCTGGTTGAGCTCCTCGTATACTCTTTCAGCGGCTTCGTGAAAACCTTGGAGGCACTTAGGGGCTTCAAACCTCC
>JAWCMB010000041.1:0-2206 GCA_038850115.1 Thermoproteota archaeon | reverse complement strand
CTCCCCTCATACTGGATCCAGGCAGGCTCTATAAGAATAGGGAGGATGAGCTCGCTAGGAAGGCTAGGGGCAGCTTGCTCTGCGTCATAGACCCTGTTGATGAGCTTAGAAACGTGGCCGCAGCGGTGAGCGGCGAGAGCCTCAGCATAGCACAGTACGCTGCCTACATGATGCTTGAAAAACCTTCTATAGAGTTTTTCTACCCTGTCTACCGGGCTTCTAAAGAGGAGCTTAGGGAGACTGTGAGGAACAGGGGACTTAATGTTGTTTCAATCACAATACCGGCTTGGACAAATATTCCGGATATTCTATGGGGTCAGACCTATAGGTTGCTTTCAAGGCTCAGCAGCTTCCTCGAGGAAAACGATTTCGGAGTCTTGATGGAGAAAGCCTGGAGCGACGAGGAGAAACATGTAGTTCTGTTCTTGGTTCTGGAGGAGATTGAGAAGAGGGCGGCCATGCTTCACATGGGCCCACCCTATTTCAGCAGTAACGTGCACACATTTATTGAAACCTACTTGAGCAGTGAGAGGACGCTGATCCGCCCGTTCCCGAGGAACGGAAGATGGTGGGCTATTCTTAAGCCTAAAGTAAGGGATGCTAGGGAGGTAGTCTCTAAATTCTTATCTTCGAACGAATTCTCGAAGGGCCTTCCTGAAAGCATCGTAAAGGCTCTTTCCGAGTCCACGATACGTGTTGGTGAGAGCATTGTAGATGCTGTTGAAAACACCGCATATATCTCGTTCTTAGAAAGATGTATTGATCTCTTTCCCTGGCTTTCTAAGTGAGCGTGAGAAAAAGCTTTGCGGAATCAAACATCTTAACGTTGTTAAACAGGACGTAGACTTGCTCCGCCTCCTCAAGTCCTTCTATCAACGCCTTTAGCCTCTCCAAATCTTCGCGGCTATACACGTATTTATAATTATAGCGTTTCCCCAGTCCGTGAAGCCTAAAGTAGTACACGCCTCTTGTAAGAGGCTGATCCCAGAAAGGGTCTACTACGTGAATAAGGTCAAGCTTCTCCAGAACGCTTTTCATCATGCTTTTCTTCTTAAGCCATTCTCCCCGCGGTTCCCAAGCCAGTCTAACCCCTCCCCTATCTATCTCCTCCAAGAATTTCCTCATGTTGCCGATGTTTTTCGGAGAAGGGTTGAAGCTCGGGGGAGTTTGGAACACGGCTATTCTAGCACCAAGTTTCTTAACGATCTCTAGGGTTATCGCCCATGCTTCCAGGGTTTTCCTTGAGGGGTTGAAATCGCCATAACCCTTAAGCTCATTTTTACTTAAGCCGCTCCTTTTCCAAGTCGGGCTGTCGGGTGGATGCGTGATCCCCTGCCAGACTTTTACTGTGAACTCGAAGCCTTCAGGGGCTTGAGCCCTCCATTTTTCAGCTGTATCCAACCTTGGAAGCTTATAGAAGGTCGACTGGGTCTCGACTAGGCGGAACTCGGAGAAATATTTCTGCATTGAGACAGTGTAGCCGCAGCAACCAACCTTAATCACGGTCAACCCGAATAGTATTGTCAAATGACTGCTTAAACTTTTCCCGGGGAAAGCTTAATACCCCCTGCTTCTAGAGTGATGAACGGGCTGGAAAATGCTCACGGTCATCGTGTCGGGTTTCTTCGGCGACGAGGGGAAGGGGAAGATTGCTGCCTTCTTGGCTCTTAGGGAGCGCCCGAAGATAACTGTTCGCACGGGCTCCGTTAACGCGGGGCATACAGTAGTATATCGTGGCGTAACTTATAGGCTTAGGCTGGTGCCCTGCTCATTCATAGTTCCGGAGACAAGGCTTCTGATAGGTGCTGGTGCAAACGTGGATCCTAGGGTTTTCATAGAGGAGGTTGGTTTACTCGGTGTTAAGGGAAGGGCTTTCATAGATGGAAACGCCTCGGTGATTGAGGAGAAGCATGTTGAGGCTGATAGGAGCAACGGCTTCTTCAGAGAGTTCATAGGGACAACGGGTACAGGTGTTTCTCCAGCGCTGGTCGACAGGGTTGCTAGACGAGCCATGCTTGTTAAAGATGTTCCAAGCCTAGACGAGTATGTTACGGATGTGGCTGAGGAGGTTAACTCTGCGTTGGACAGAGGGGAGAATGTTCATCTCGAGGGTACTCAAGGCTTCTACCTTAGCCTCTACCATGGAACATATCCTTACGTGACTGGGAGGGACACTACTGCTGCAGCAGTGTGTAGCGAATGCGGC
>JAWCMB010000040.1:11051-15164 GCA_038850115.1 Thermoproteota archaeon | reverse complement strand
GTTGAAGCTTTTCTCAAGCCAGCTTAAATCAGCCATCTCATTCACATCACGAACCGTGCAGTAGACCGCAACCCTGAAATTCCTGTATTTCCCTCCCATGGATCCCACGAATATAACCGCGATTACTAAATATTTATGTTTTGCTAGAACACCTTGCTGAAAAAGGAAAGGGTTGCCAATACTGCTAAAAACAGATTTCTCACCATAAGGATTCTTCTATGCTTGAATCCTAATCGGCTTCATGAAACGTTAACTGGCAAAACGTAAAATCTGCCTACGGAACCATTAAAAATGCAAGATAAACCGTCGAACAAAACCATTCATGCATAAAACTTAAGTAGTTTACGAATACACTCGTCAAATATGACGGGTGGGGTTTTCATCAGAAGGATTGAGCAAACATGCTTCTTCATTCAAGAAGACGTTTTAAAAAACTTAATTAAGATACATATATTTAACGATGAAGACTCGAGTGATGCAGACCTATTAGTGCGTTTAGGCTCAAACATCTATAAGATAGCGCTCGGACCATTGAAAAAAGGCGAGGGCATATATGACGTTTATATTCAAGACGCGAGGGAAAACACGGAGGCAGAATTCTCCATATGCGACCCTCTTGGAAACATTCTGGCCAGTAGTAAAATAAACTGGGAACCTAAAAAACACTGGGTCATTCATCTGGTTCAGTATTCCCATCATGACCTAGGATATACCGATATACCTCAAAATGTTCTTGACGAGTACATCAAATTTTATGATTTAATCATGAAATATTGCGAGGAAACCGAAGACTGGCCTGACGAGGTTAAGTTCAGGTATCATGTAGAGCAGTTATGGTCCATCCTCCATTACTTGCAGACCCAGCCCAGAGATAGGGTTGAGAAGCTTCTGAAACTAGTGAGAAACGGAAGAATAGGCATATCAGCCCTTTTAGGTAATGAGGTCACTGGGCTACTGGGACACGAGGAGATCATAAGACTCCTATATCCGGCCTTCATGCTTAAAAGAACATATGGAGTATCCGCAGAGGTTGCTGAGCTTAATGATGTCCCAGGTCTTTCATGGGGCTTAGCCACGTCTCTTTCAGGCAGCGGTGTCAAAGTCATAGCCCCGCTTCTACCCAGATGGTATTATGGAAAACACACTCCATTTTGGGACGAAGAGAAGGTTACTGGGGGAAGAGAGCCGACGGCTTTCTGGTGGGAGAGCTTAAGCGGAGGCAGAGTTCTATTCTGGTATCAGAATATTGAGTTCGGCGTAAACACAGGCTTTAACGAAAGCTATGGGAAGGCTCTTGAAGAACTGCCGAAACTTCTTAAAACGCTTGAAGAAAAAAACTATCCTTTTAGCATCCTATTAATACGTTTAACCACGGGCGCCCGAGACAATTCTCCACCGTCTTTAAAACAATGCGTGATAGCTAGAGAGTGGAACAGTAGATGGGTTTATCCAAAAATAGTAATATCCACCTTAGACCAGTTTTTCAAGCATCTGCGTAAAGACTATTGGGCCGTGTTAGATAGGCTGCCGGTCTTTAAAGGAGAGATTCCTGACAGCGACTATCCTGTTGGAGCCACATCAACCATGCAGGCAACAATAGTTAATAGAAACGCTCATGATTTAATACCTGCGGCTGAGAAAATAGCTACGATAGCCGACCAGATGTTCGGCTTACCATATCCCTGGAAGGAACACGTTGAGAAAGCTTACCAACATAATCTGTTATATGACGAACACACGTGGGGACTCATGTGCCCGTTTGGGCCAGCGCAGGAGACATCTAGGGTTGAAAAAACTTTGCATGCTTACAAAGCATACTGCTTGGCACACGACGTTCTAGTTAAAAGCCTAAACAGAATAGTTGACGAGATAACTTTGGAGGAGAAAGGCTGTTACATAATTGTTTTTAACAGTCTTCCATGGGTGAGAACCGACATTGTCAGGGTTCAACTCCTAGAGCCCGATCCATGTGGGCATCCAATGTTTGAAGCTGAAGTTGCAGGCGATAAGCATGTGACTGTTCTTCTCTCCAGCCCCGTTTTAGGTAGAAACGTTTATCACCCGCCCGTCGAACTCTTTAAAAAGCCGTTTAAACTTCTAGATGCTGAAACAGGAGAAACAATCAACTATCAGAGAGCTGTGGTTACTAGCTCTGAAACACCTGTTCAATACGCAGCTGATAAAGCTAGTGTCGGCAAGTATGAGGAAAGATTTGCATGGGAGATAGTATTTGTAGCCAAGGATGTGCCCCCATTAGGATACAAGGTTTACAAGATAGTGGAAGAGGAGAACGCGGACACGCCCTTACAAGGCGAAGCCGATGAAGAATACGTTATTGAGAACGAGTTTTACAGGATAGAAGTAGAGCCTGACTCCGGCATTGTAAAAAGAATCTGTGATAAGGAGCTTAAAAGGGAACTCGTAGACCCGGATGCTTCACATGGGTTTGGCCAAATCATAGTGAGAGAGTCCGCCACCTTCATGCGACACCCCGTGGAGGACATAAGGGTTGAAAAAGGTTTTAACGGGCCAGTTATTAAGAGCATTATTATAAAGGGCTCTGCACGCGGGTTTCCGCTGATCGTTGAAGAAATAGTTCTTTACAAGGGAGTGAAAAAAATAGATTTAAACATTAGAATTTCAAAAGATTCTACACCCCTGAACGAAATGTACGTTTCTTTTCCATTTAAGGCGGATAATCCACGCTTTACATATGAGGGGCCAAATATTGTTGTAACACCCATTGAGGATCAGTTTCCAGGATCGCACACCTGTTATTACCCGGTTCAACATTGGGTTAACGTGTGTGACGAAAACGAGGATTTTGGGGTTACGTGGTCCTCCATAGATGCCCATCTCGTGATGTTCGGCGGACTCTACCCTTTAGGCGTTTCTTTCGCCCATCATGGAGTAACGCCACCAGGATACCCTAGTGAAGAACTCAGAGTCAGGAAGTTTGAGAAGGGTCATATTTACTCGTTCGTACTGGAGAACAACTTTAGAACAAACTTCTACGCAACCCAGACTGGGGATCTTCTTCTGAGGTACTCCTTAACCTCTCATAAGGGAGGCTGGAGAGAAGGTACAGCCATGACGCACGGATGGAACTCAACAAATCCTCTGACACCTGTTTTCGCGGAAGGCGGCAGGAAAGGAGTGTTGTCTTCAAAATCGTCAAGCTTCCTCAGGATAAATCCGTCTAACATCATCGTAACCACTATGAAGACTTCGGAGGATGGGGAAGGATTTGTTTTAAGGCTATTGGAAACTCTGGGAAAAGAAACAAAAACAAGTATTAACCTGCCTTTTCCAACGGTGGAGGAAGCTTGCCTTACAAACATTGTGGAGGAAGAGATAAAACATTTAGAAGTATCTGGAAAAACAATAACCCTAACCTTAAAACCCTTCGAAGTCGCGACTGTGAAAATTAAGACGCGAAAACCCGGCTACACCTAAACAACTGGTGCACACTCGATTCTCAAGCGAAAGCCTTTGGCAAAAAGGCTTACCAGAATATCTGTAGTCATAAAACATAAATAATAACAATACTAAGGGTTCGACATGTTTAATCCAATCCAAGCAGAAAACTCCTATGTGAATGCAGCGAAGTACGGCAAGTCCCTGTTTAATTCAAGAGAGATAGTTGTTTTATGGGATGACCCGAGGGATGTTTACGCTATCGTCATAAGATTCAAGTCCACTATAAAGGATCTGAAAAAAGAGGACGTTAAACTGCAATACTGGCAAGGCAATTGGCCCAAGTTTAGAGAGCCTGTAGGTGCCGGTTCATCTGGTTGGGGCCCCATAGATGATTTCTATAATGGGCAATGGAGGGACGCGAAATTCGACTTGGAGACTGATGAAGATGTGTGGTTGTTAAGGTTCAGACCCCTCGACGAGGAGTTTCCGGATATCGGAAACTTTAAAGCTCAATACCGGAGGACTTTAAAGGTTAGAGTAGTATCCTCCAAGGATTTACCTGAGGTTAAAAGCTTTGAAACATATACGGATTCAATCTGGAGAAAAATCGATGTTTCTGTCGAGTGGGGTTGTGGAAACAGCGGTGGAAGGATTTGGGACGGAACTATAGAAGTGTTTAACGGTGAGCTTATT
>JAWCMB010000040.1:8687-11041 GCA_038850115.1 Thermoproteota archaeon | reverse complement strand
GTTAAGATTTTAAACGAAAACTCTTGGTACTCCAAGATTGAAAATGATGAGACAGACGGCATCAAAATAACAGTATGGTATGCTTACACTGATAAGATTAACAGTTTTGACGAGACGATCGTGACGATCAGGTCTGAAGCGTCCAGCTTCTCGTTTCTTGTTAAAGACTTGGAAAAGGAGGAAGCGATCTTATTAAAAGATTATGATGTTTTAATTTCAAGATCCTCTGAAAACCTCAGTCTCAAAACATATCGTCATAAGCTTGCTGAGAAAGGATTAACCACCGTTTACGACCTGATAGAAAAGATGCCGGAGCAGACTCTTGAAAGGGCTTGGAGAGAGATGCCCATTAAGAAGAAGAGTATTCATTTCATTCTAGGATGTAAGGGTCGTAGACAACGGTTTGGAATTAACACTGAAGGCAGAATATTTATTCCGAAGCATTGGAACGTTAGGGTTAGGGGAAAATACTCCGACAGGTTCCTATGGGATGGAAATGCAATAGTTTACAGCCTCGGTTTCCCGAATACTGTGCCTGAGGAGAGAAAATTAGAAGAAGAAATTTCACCGATCATTTACACGAAGTGGGTCGAGGACGGCATAGTGTATGAGCAGAAAGCATTCGCCACACTCTTATTGAAAAACCTGCTTGATGATCTTAAAGGAGAAGAGATGATTGACGGAGATGACCCGGTTGTATGTATGGTGGAGGTGAAGCTTTCATCCCAAAGCCTAGCACGCAAGACTGTAAGCCTAAAATTGTCTTCGACATGCAAGGCTTATTGGCGTGATGTTGAGGGTACTGAGGAAAACTTAGTATGCGAAAATGGGGCGGTGTACGCCACATACATGGAAAAACCCCCGAGCAGAAGGCTCAGATACTTTTTAGACGTGAACGGCCGGGGGGAAATTAACAGTTTAAACGGTGTGTTAACATATACGGTAAGCCTTGACCCTGGGGAGAGCCACACGATCTATTTTAAAATCCCTTCAATAACACTTCTCGAAGATTTTGAATTAGAGAAACTGGGAAAACTGGATTTTAAAGTCGAGAAAATAAAAGTGGCCGAGTATTGGAATAATCTACTTAATAGAGGCATGCAGATCGATATTCCAGAGAAGTGGCTAAACAATTTCTACAAGGCTTATTTAAGCCACGTTCACCTTACGGATGATAAGGAGCCTGATTCCCAGAGATACATGTGCAGGGTAAGCTCCTTCGACTACGGGGTTTTTGCCAACGAGAGCTCGATGGTAATAAGCGAGCTTGACCGGAGAGGACTACATGATGAGGCTGAACGTAGGCTAGAGGTTTTCACCCGTTACCAGGGCACTGCCGTTATGGCCGGTAAATACTCCACTGCTAAAGGAGTATTCTATGGTGCTGGAGGATACGAGTGTGGTGATTATGGTCAGCACCACGGCTGGGCTCTATGGGCTTTTGCGGAACACTACCGGCACACCCGAGATAGAGAATGGCTTAGAAGAGTTGCACCCAGCCTGATTGAAGCATGCAATTGGATAATTGAAGAACGTAAAGCAACAATGAAAACTGTTGACGGCGGTAAAAGAGTTATCGAATACGGTTTTCTACCCCCAGGTTCTCTTGAAGACGTTAAGGAATTCTGGCATTGGTTTGCAACTAACGCGCATGCTTACAGAGGCTTAAGATCCATAGCGGAGGTTTTAAGCGAAATAAACCACACGGAAGCCGATAGGCTGAAAGAGGAGGCCGAAGCCTACAGGAAAGACCTGTTTACAGGGATTATGGAAGCCATGATTAGAAGCCCAGTGGTCAAGCTTAGAGATGAAACATGGATTCCACACTTCCCCTCTAGACCAACGAGACGCGGGCGAGACGCCGGATGGATACGTGAAACCTTGGAGGGAGCCATGCATCTAATTATATGCGGCCTAATAGACCCGAATTCGAAAATGGCGGAGTGGATATTGAGGGACTATGAAGATAATCGTTATATCTCAGATAAATACGGATACACGGTTCCAGATTTAGATCGATACTGGTTTAGTAGAGGAGGTTTCTCGATGCAGCCAAACCTCTACGGCTTCCAAATCCCGTATTTAATGAGGAGAGACGTTAAAAGGTTCTTAAGAGCCTTCTTAAACTCGTTCGCCGTAGCGTTCTACCCAGACGTATACATGTTAACTGAGCATCCACTGCCAACAATGGCCGATTGGGCTGGAGACCACTTTAAAACCTCTGACGAGTCCATATCCTGCTACTGTTTGAGGCTCATGCTAATCTATGAAGAAGGTGATTCTTTAATCCTTATGCCAGCCGTCCCATGCGGATGGTTTGAAAACGGTAAGCGAATAGCCGTAAGGAATGCGAG
>JAWCMB010000040.1:6927-8654 GCA_038850115.1 Thermoproteota archaeon | reverse complement strand
TCATTCGAAGTCGAATCAAAGATCTCCGAAGGCTCGATTAAGATTATTCTGAACCCTCCGTCAAGGAACCCTCCCAAATCCATAATAGTGTGCCTAAGAAACCCGGAGAACCTTAAAATACGTAGAGCGCAGGTTAATGGAGAAGATTTCGAAAATTTCGATCCGGAAAAAGGCCTGATAAACCTGGGTTACGTGGACAAGACAATGGAAATTGTTGCATACTACTAAAAGGATGAAGCCTGACGCCGGTTGTTCAAGCCATGCCAGCCTGGTCCGCACCCGCCAGAAGAAAGACTGCGACACTTAGAAGCACGCGCCATTTTCCACGCTTCAGCCTAATATTAGCTGAAATCAACGTTCTTATAACTCCTTTACCCAGGGTTTCCGGCAGCATGTTTGGAGACCGATTTTCAAGCTTTCTCCTCATACGCAGGAGGACCACCAGTTTCAACTGATCTCTGGATACTGGTGATAGACCGAGAAAGATTAAATCTAGGCGGCTGAAAGTAGATTTGAGAAGATGGATTTTACTCTAACAGTAGATGTGGGAAGCACCAACATGAAGGGCCTTATAATAGACTCGGAAGGCAGAGTTGTAGACAAACAGACGGCTGAAATAACGCTTGTCTTAGAAGGCATTTTTGCAGGGCACGAGCCGAAGGAACTCCTACAGCGTTTTAATTTCATGCTGAGGCATTTCGGCGAAAAATACGGTGGGAGAATCAGGGCGATTTCAGTAACAACCTACAATCACAGTGTATTGTTGATAGATGAGGATGGGGAGCCGCTGTCGAAGGTGGTTACTCATCATGATCGTAGAGCAGCGGAGGTTGAGCAAGAGTTGCTGAAAAAGGCTGATCCTTATGAAGTATACAGGGAAACTGGTGCTCCACCAATATTCGTCTTCATGCCTTATAAGCTTTATTGGTTTATGAGGAAGGAGCCTCAAACATTCCAGCGGGCAAAATACTTCTTATTTTGCAAAGATTATTTGCTTTGGAGGAGCGGCTTGGTGAGCGAACCATACATAGACATTGCTACAGCTAGTGGAGGAGGAATCATAAATCTTAGGAAACTAGGTTACAGTGAGAGGGTGCTAAGCATGCTTGGAATAGACGAAAAGAAGCTTCCAAGGCTGTGCGAAGGCGGGAGAAGCCTCGGGTTCATCACGCCTAAAGCTGTTAACGAATACGGGTTTAGCCCGGGCACAGAGATTGTCCCAGCTACATTCGACGGGGCTGCGCAAAACATTGGTCTTGGCTTAACAAACAGAGGCTCCGTATTAAACATTGGAACCACCGGCGTTATTAGAAAGCTTTCTAAACAAATAATTCTAGATAAGTCTTTGGATATGAGGTTTTTCACCTACTATGCTGCCAACGGATTATACGTTACGGGCGGGGCTTCGAATAGTGGCGGAGACTGTTTAAGATGGTTTAGAGATAACTTTGGCCAGCTGGAAACAATGGCTGGCACTGCTACTAATATAGATCCTTATAAAATTCTCGACTTGGAGGCAGAAAAAGCACCAGCAGGATCAGAGGGTCTTATTTTTCTGCCTTTTCTTACAGGAGAAAGATACCCGTATAGGGATCCGAACCTCATGGGTGCTTTCTTCGGCATTTCTAGGGGTTGTAAGAAAGCCCACTTTATAAGGGCTATAATGGAAGGTGTTGGGTATGTACTTAGATCAATCCAAGACGCGCTTTTTGAAAACTCAGTAAGCC
>JAWCMB010000040.1:0-6898 GCA_038850115.1 Thermoproteota archaeon | reverse complement strand
GCGGATATTCTCAATACTTCAGTCAACGTCCCGGAGATGGGTGAAGACGCAGCTAACTATGGTGCGGCAGCGTTAGCTTTTAATGCCCTGGGCCTATCCGACATAGGAGAGTTTTCAAGCAAGTGGGTAGAGGTCAAGGAAAAAATTAACCCAATACTAGGCAACAGGATGATTTATGAGAAAAACTACGCTATGTTCATCGAGCTCGTTAAGCTAATTAGAGAAACTAGTAGAGGAGTTAAAAAAAGTCCTGAAGTAGAATTTATATAGGTGGGCTAGCCTCGAGCCTCGAGGATAGATGAAAAACGGTTGGGAAGGTATTGTTGTAGCGGTAATAACCCCGCTTAAAGGCGATATGGAGGTTGACGAGGACGGAACAAGCTCGCTGATGAATTTCCTCCTTGGAAAAGGTGTGAGAAGTTTTTTCATACTTGGAACTTACGGCGAAGGGATGCTTATAAGCAGAGACGAGCGTGAAAAAATGCTTGAAAAAATAATGGAGGTTGTACCCAATAAGACTAACGTTATTGCACACGTTGGAGCAGCCGATGCCAAGACTGCTCTAAAATTGGCAAAGCATGCTGCCGATCTAGGGGTTGGCGCAATCAGTTCTGTTGGACCAATATACCATAAGCCGGATAAGACTGGTCTTATTTCATACTACAGCTATCTTTCTAAATCCGGTGCTCCAATAATGGTGTACAATAACAGGGGGAGACAGGGATACAATATCTCGCCAAACGACTTTGGAGACATTGTTAGGGAAGTACCAAGCATAGTTGGCATAAAGGATACGAGCTATGATATTGAGCAGCTTCAAAACTACGTCAGCAGGTTCGGCAAGGATTACTATATTGCTGGAGCCGGCGACTCGTTAATAGCAGTAACTTTTACAATCGGCGCGAAAGCCCACGTGTGTGGAATAGCTAACGCGTTTCCAGAGATCCCCTTAGCAATCTACGACGCCATGAAAGACGGAAACCTGAGAAAAGCCTTCGAGCTTCAAGGCATTGTAAACGGTATTAGGAGGGAGTTCGGCAAGTTTGGAGTTGAAACTCAAGTCGTTTTAAGGGAAGTACTCAGGATCAGAGGAGTCAACATTGGAAACTCGCCAATCCCGTTGAGGAGACTTTCCGAAGAAGAAAAGCTTGAAGTCAAGAGAATCTCTGAACCATATGTTGAATATGTAAAATGCTTGAAGTGATTAGAGTTGAAGCCCCGCGTGGCAGTCGTAAACTCTAAGTCCTTTGGGAAAATCTCCAACACCATTAATAAGCTTACGGAAAGATGTATTTTAAACCAAGTCGAGGTTCCGAAGGACATAGTGGAAGTAGAGTTAGCTGAGAGGCTTAACGGGTATCATTTCATAATAGCAAGCGTAACACCATACTACGGAGAGGAATTCTTCAAAGCGAATAAGGACATAGTTATGATAGTGAGGCACGGCATAGGGCTCGACAATATAGACTTAAAGGCGGCTGGGGAACACGGAGTAAAAATCGCCGCTGTCCCTGGATACAGAGAGAGGGAAGCGGTGGCAGAATACGCTGTAACCCTAATGCTTACTGCTTTAAGGCGCGTCGTTGAAGCGAATGAGGCGGTTGAAAAAGGCAGGTGGGCTGAGCGCGCTAAATTCATAAGTAGAGACATAAGTAATCTCACAGTCGGTATTATCGGTTTTGGAAATATTGGTTCAAGAGTCGCTGAAATTTTGATTAAAGGGTTTGGTGCAAAAGTTATTGCCTACGATCCCTACGTATCAGAGGATAAAATAAGGACTTTCGAAGCCATACCCGTCCTCAGCATCGACGAACTCCTGGAGAAAAGCGATATAGTAACTATTCATGCAAGCCTTAATCCTGGAACATTCCACATCCTTAACAGGGAAAGATTGAAGAAATTAAAGAAGGGAGCTATAATAGTTAACACTGCAAGGGCCGAACTTATAGACCAAAATGCTCTTATCGAAGTAATAGAAGACGGCACCGTAAGCACCGCAGCTTTAGACGTTGTTGAAAAAGAACCGATAGAACCAGGCCACCCGCTTTTAAAGTATAGCAATGTTGTAATAACCCCGCACATAGCCGCCTACACTAGGGAAGCGTTGATCGCTATGGATGAAACCGTTGCGGAAGCAATACTCAGCTACCTAGATAACAAACCGATTGAAGGCCTTGTCGTGGATCCAAAAAAGTCCAGAAAACTCACGGATAAGCAGTAAACATAGAATCAAGCTTTTTCAAATCGACCCCCGGATAGCGCGCGCTAAAAGGATGGCCCTGCACGTTTAAAGAGGGGTATAAAATGTTCCTTGAATGCTTTAAGCTTATACCCGCCATGCGTAAAGCTTGAAAAATACAATCCCTACGGTTCTCTTCACAGCATTCCCATACCCGCATGACTCTGCCCCTTACTGCTTCTCAACTTTTTCAGTATCATTTCCACAAACCTGTCGAGTCTTTTCCTCACCTCAGGGTCGTTAATCAAATCGCCTTTGATCGAGCTCCTCCAGTATTCTCTCGCCTGAAACAGGAGTGTTTCAGGCCAGAAGCTGAGGTTTGCAAAGTTGTATAGGGCCTCGTGAAGAGCCATGTCGCCTCCAGCTGAAAGATTACCGATAATTATGAAGTTAATCTTTTTCAACAGCTTTTCCGTGCATTCCTGAAAACTTTTGAAGACTGCCTGCGAACGTTCCGAGAAAGCGAAATATAGGGATGAAAGATGCCCCGTAAGTCGGGATACTGAAGATTAAAATATCAGCGGACACGCACTTCCGGTAGATCGGTGGAACATCATCTTTAAGGGGGCATTCCTTATTGTTGAAACATTCGTAATTGCAATGGCTGCAGGAGATGATTTCATGCACGTAAGCATTTAAAACTTCTGTTTCAAACCCTTGTTCCTTAAACTTATTCAGACAATAAGTTAATAATTTCAAGCAGTTTCCCTCTTTTCTCGCGCTGAACGACACGCCTAGAACCTTCCTCTTCTTCAAGCCCAGTTTATCATCAGCTCACACTTCGATTGTATTGATTCCAAATAATTTATTCAGCTCCCTTATTTCCTCTCTATGATCGCCGTAAACCACAACGTGATGGTTTCCCGACGTGCTATGGATAAACTTCTTTACATTGCTAATTCTTATGCTAACCGTATTGCGGCAGTATCCTTCCAGATCTTGGCATTCTTCAATAAATCCCTTAGTAATTAGCATATTCCTCAATTCGCCGTCTAAACGACAAACAGTAACCTCTTGGTTAGGGTTCATTGGGACGAAGGCGCTTAAAACGCCGGCCGGCAAACCCCAGTGCTGATTCCTTAAAGCATAGGGAAGAGCGGGTTCATCATAGCCAGCCATCTTCGTTGGCGCAACGCAATGACTAATCATAAGCCTGTTGTTCTCCAAGTCGACAAGAGTATTCCCCATAAAACTGGGTTTACCGGCGAGATAGTGCAGAATAATCATGGAGAGCAGGGAGATTATGTCTGCCTCGCACGCAGCAGGTACCTCCTCATCCCTCAGCGCAACGTACGCGAAGCAGGGAACGGGCAAAGGGTTATCGCCGTAAGCCATTGTTAACCCCTGAGCACCCTTCTCGTTTATAAGGTCCTTCATCACAAGATATAGTCTCGCAACCTTCTCAACGTCGCTTCTCGAAGGCTCGATTATCTTCTCCGCCTCCCTCATCCATTTCTCAACGACCTCTCTTACTCTTTCTTCTTCCATCTCTTCCCATCTTTTCAAAACTTCTTCACTCCGAACATACTCAACCTCTATTCCAAGTCTCTCTTTAATCGTGTTCAACCCGCCTGAGACACGCGTGAGGAATCTTTCCCAGTGAGGATAATCAGCGTTTAAAACAAGCAGTTTCGTGCTGCTTATTCTTTTCTTCGCTTCAAGGATCTTCAGCCGGAAGACTATGTCCCCATAGTCAACAGCAACCCAAACATTGTTTCTCGGATAAACATATTCTAGAGCATCGAGCGGAGTCCAAACCGAGCCCTTCTTGTTGAAGAGAATCACGGGAATGTTTGATTCGACGATCTTGACCACGCAGGTCCCCAGTCCCAACCTTGGTTTATAAAGAAGGATTGCATCCGCTTCAGAAATACGGTTTTCAAGCTTAACGAGATCCTTTTCACCGCTGATAACGCACCCTTCCAGAATCTGAGTTTCTGCCGAAATATTTTTCTCCAGTTCCTCTATCCTTTTCTTAAACTTTATGTGTTTCACCTCTTCTTCCCTACATACTATGACAGGCAGAACTTTCAAGAGGGCTCCCCCACACTTCATACAATTACTTAATCCCATAACTAGTACTTAACCTCTTTCGAAAGAAGGCTTAAGAGGAAAACCGAAATACTGGTGAAAATTTGGGTTATTAAGCTTAACGAATCCTAGAATAGTTTACACGGTCCATGAAAATGCGACGCGCATGCATGTTTTTATAATATCTCAGGCCAAAATTTTAAAACTTTTTAGTTAGCAAAAAAAGTTCGGCGAGCATGCTTACTCTCCTGAACCAAGTGTAACCGAGCCTGACATGCTGAAAGTAAAGAGTTTTTTAGAAAAATTTTAATACTAATATGATAAATTTACTTTTTCGCGGGAAGTGAGGAAGAAGTGAATATCTTGGATTTGAAAGCTGAATTTTTAGAAAGAGGAATACTCAGCATAAGAAGCAATTTTTGGGAGGTCGTGCATGAGGCTGGTAAAGGTGGATGTATAACCAGTATAAAATTCTTTAATGGAAGCAACAGGAACATTATACTGACGCCCATTTACTCTTATTTCGGGTCTTTTCAAGACGTTCTTAACAATAGGGCTTCTATGGATTTCATTAAAAGAGATGGGTACATATTAGTTGAGGTTAAGGGTGAGCTGAGGGATATAAATAACTGCTTAGACACTAATGTTGAATATGACTATACTTATGAGTATCATGAGTCTTATGTAAAGGTTACTCAGAAATATTTCTTTAAGGAAGGTATGGCAGGGATTCAAGAGGTTGGCATAGGATGCATTAACATTCTTCCAGAGTTGAATTGCTTTGTTGTCAGGCCGCCTCATACCGGCACGGATAAGAACAGTGCAGCAATATGGAAGGAAATAAACTTGGATAATGAAGCAGTATTTGAGTGTAGAAACACACCGATGTACGTGGCTGTATTTAGAAAAGGCGTTGAAGGAATAGAATTTTTACCAGGGTCCAACTTAGAAGAATGGACAAAACAATTTGGTGAAGAAGATCAAGGCCTGTTCCGGGTTTGTAGAGGCAACTACCCAAATAGCACCCAGATAGTGATAAGACCCTTTGAGTCAAGGGTAGCGGGAAGAGCAATAAGTTTAACAGGCGAGTATACTTTTTCTTACTACCTAGGTCTTCCAAATATTCCTGAGAAGGTTCCCAGGAGATTCATGCATATGGCCTTCGGAAACCATCCTTGGCCTAGCGATGAAGATATCCGCAGGTGGGCATATGCAGGTGTTAACGTGGTTCGTCTCCACAACGATTATCATACGAGTGGCGACTTTTGGCATGACGGCTCATGGCCGCCTTACGATGAGAAAGGAATGTCTGAACTAAAACGCGTAATAAGTACTTGCCATAAGTATGGAGTAAAAATAGTTCCTTACTTTTCCCTTTACGAAATCAACCCAAAGTCTGAAGCCTTTGCCGAAGGTTACATAAAGTGGAGAAGAACAGTCGACAATTCTGGTTCGCTTATTGAAACCTACCCCCCGGACTACTACTTCGGTTTCGGAATGTGCTTATCTTCAGGATGGAAAGACTTCCTTAAAGAGTATGTGGAGAAAGTGATAAAAACGCTTGGCTTCGATGGAGTTTATTATGACTATGCCCACTACTGGTTCTGCAACAACAGGTTGCACAGCAAGCATGATCACTCGATTATAGACGATGCTATTGAATTCTTAGAGTATACTAGAAAGCTTGTTGGGAAGGATGGGATAATTCTCTTGCATCAATCGGGGTGGTTCCCATGCGTCCTCATAACGAGCTATGCGGATGCTCAAATAATGCTTGAAGACTGTTCTTCTTGGAAGGAAATCCCTCCTCTTGAAAAGCTCCCGCCAAACACCATGCATTTAACATTTATGGGTGAGAAGACGCCGAAAATTCCTTGCCCGAATTACGTCTCATTAGAGCCGGAGAAAACCGCTTGGAACCTTAATACAAAACTCTCGTTATTTGGCGCGTTCCCAACCGGTGGTTTAGGCCCGGATGAAAAACCCACTCTCGCATTAATCGAATCCTTTAGAGCCTTCGACTTATGCCAGTTTAAGTTCAAAGACTATACTAAAAATTATGTGAAGACAAGCGACGAAGCTATTAAAGGAGCTGTTTATTTCAATGAGGAAAGAATTTTAGTGATCATAGCGAACACCGGAGAACGCCCAGTGAAGAACTTTAGATGGACAATGGATTTAGAAGGCATGGGCTGGAGCCCCTCTGGAAAGTATCATTTAACGGGCAGCCTTGGCGACCCTATAATTATAGTTGAGGAAAAAGACCTTATAAGCAGCGGGGTTGAGGACTCTCTCGAGGGTTTCAGATTCAAGGTGTATGCTGTAAGAAGGCATCAAGAAGAAAAGAAGTATGCTTTATACAACACTCGGGTTTGGGTTGAAAAGTGTGAAAATGGAAAACTAATAGTTGAAACAAGGGGTCCGGCTGGTCAAAGGGCAATTTTAAAGTTTTATTCGCCTGAGAAGCCGAGCGAGGTCAAGGTAAATTCTAAACTTCTAGCTCAAAGCGATTGGGTTTGGAATGAGACGACTAGAGTGGGGGTTATAGAATACATATACGAGAACACTGAGGAAACTGTAACTATTCAAATTATTTAAGCATGCGCATAATCATATGTAAGGGTTAAA
>JAWCMB010000039.1:0-15506 GCA_038850115.1 Thermoproteota archaeon | reverse complement strand
TCCTCATCCACGAGCAGCGGTCTACTGGATGGTAAAACAGCAGAGGGAGGCTTCAAATACACTCGGATAAGCCCTGAGGCTTTGAAAACCGTTTTTAAAGCATCGTTCTTCAAAAGCGTCTCCAAGCTGACTATAGAACTCTGCGGGATGCCTAGTTCACCGGCAGGTAATCCACCATCATGGTTTTTCACCACTATTAGAAAGTTTTTCCTCTGCAAACCCTTTATTGAGCTCTCAAGCGTGTAGAGAGATGTGAACTCAGAGAGATGTATGATCCCGCTTTCCACACCTCTTTCCCTTATAAAACTCTTAACTTCCTCTTCAGACAGGAACCGGGACTTGTTCAACACCGTTATCCCACCTGTTCCCAAACTTTTGAAGACTGCTATTGATTTTTTGGAAGCAATATAGATGCCGAATCTCCTAAGTATTTCTTTAACCAGGTTAAAATTCTTGAGAAGATTCTCAAAGCTCAAAAGAATCAGTATCAAGTCCGATTTCAAGAGTATTGTTTGAATAAGCGAGTATTTCTGGTTCTCCACCATGGATGGAGACAGAGGCGCGAAGCTCAGGACAATGTCTTCGAAACCAACGCTTAAGGGTTTAAGCTCACTCAGAGATTCTAGAATAAGTGTTTCATCGAAACACTTAGCATTAGCCAAAAACTCCTGGAGGAGCTTCTTATCCTCAGCCAGTATGGTCGTCAACACTGTTGTCTCGCCTTTTTCAAATGCTACAGACCTGGTGCTGCGTCTTTTTCTTTCAGCAGCAATCTCGTCTTGAAGACGAGATATTTGGCGTTTAACCTGAGCCCTAAGCTTCTCAGTCCCTTTGTGCTCAGGTATCATTGACAGGAATATCCTAAGGTTCTCAAGCTTCTCCTCCTTGCTCTTGGAGGCAACAACCTTCTTATACTGCGCCTCAGCCTGCGGAGGGAGGTTGGTCACCATTCTCTTCTAAACAGTAAGATAATGCTGCCACAGCTTTTTTAAAAAGCTATCCTTCCTCGAGATGGTTTTTCAACGCTTCTATCCTCAGCCTTATTTTTCTAAGAAGCCAGAGAATGCTGCCAGCCTCTTTTGCGGAGGGGGCTGAACGCCCGACAACGTTCCTTAGTGACCTGAGCACAACGTTCTTCTTAACCTCCGGCAGGTTTAAGGCGGAGAAAATATTCTGGGTCTCGATATAAATCCTGTTTGTTATCTCCCTGCCGGCCGGCTTTCTCAAAGGCTTTCCTCTGCCCGCCGAACCCGTGAAAACCTCGTACATCAGTATTGAGGCGGAGACAGCGAGGTTCATAACGCTGTACTCGCTTGAAGCAGGTATGTGAACAATGTAGTCGAGCAGCGATAGTTCCTCGTTTTTAAGCCCCATGTCCTCCCTGCCGAACACTAGGAGGACTCTTCCTCCTAGTGGCCTGCAGAGTTCAACCATCTCCTTGGGGGAAACGTATTGGCGTAGAATGCTTTTAGAAGCTTTCCTGCCAGAGGTACCGATGCTTACTGAAGGCTTTAACTCCTGCAGTGCCTGTAAGAGATCCTCGTAAACCAGCTGGTTTTCAATGATTGCTGCACCGTGAGCAGCGTAAAGCTTTGAGGATTCCAAAACCTCTTTCCCAGGGCAGACTAACACCAGTTTCCTGAAAGAAAAGTTCCTCATGGTCCTTGCAATAATCCCCACGTTAACAGGGTATTTCGGTCCAACTAGCACGATATAATATTTCTCCCCGATTTCCGCTTCACGCATTCTTCTACCACCGACTTTTATCTCCTACTGGAAAGGGAAGCTTTTTAAACCAGCCTGCTGGAAAACAAGCGGAAGGTTTGGGAAAAAGTTGAAGCAGATGCCTTACGCTAGGAAGGAATACATATCTAGAATACCACAGATTAGGGTGAGCAAGTTTAAACTGGGTAAGGCTGAGGATTTTGAAGCTGTTTTTCGGCTCTTGGTTAAGAAGCCAGCCTTGATAACTCAGGAGGCTCTTGAAGCAGCCCGTGTCGCAGCCAATAAAATTCTTGAAGCAGAGCTGGGTGAGGCCAACTATGTTCTCAGACTGATCCCGTATCCACACATCGTTTTAAGAGAGCATAAGATGCTGACTATGGCTGGTGCAGACAGGCTTAGTAAGGGTATGAAGAAGGCTTATGGGAAACCAACTACGCTCGCTGCGAAAATAGAGGCGGGCGCAACGGTTATAGAGGTTTTTTCAAGCATTAAGTCGGAAAACACTGTTAAGAAAAGCCTTAAAACAGCTTCTTCTAAACTGCCCGTTGAAACTTTTATCGAAAAGGAGTTTTTAAGGAGAAGAGCCGAGGTTGATGAAGAGGAATCAGAATAGGCTTGTCTTCATAGGTGAACCTCTTGCGACTTTGGAAGAGTTTTTTCCGGGGGAGGGGACATTCGAGACAAAAGGAGTAATATATTCGAGTAGAATCGGGAGAGTTAACATTGATGAAGATAAGAGGGAGCTTGGAGTTATCGAGCTTAAGCCGCTTCTCATACCTAGACCCGGTTTCAAGATTATTGGGAGCGTAACCAGCTTCTCCAGCCATTATGTTACTGTTAAGATATTCTACATGAACGGGATAAGGTTGAACTATGAGCATACGGGAGTTATAGGAAGGGAAAGCTTTGGGAGAGCCTATCCCCGATTCCGAACAGGAAGCCTGAGGAGCTATGTGAGAGAGAATGACCTCGTTTATGGTGCGATAATGTCAACCGTGAACGTAAACCTTATAGACCTATCAGCCAAGGAGTATGGTGTGATTAAGGCTTACTGCAGTACTTGCGGAAATCCTCTTACGTTTTCCAAGAAATATTTATTCTGCCCTTCCTGTAGGACTAGGGAAAACAGGAAGGTAAGTACCTTCTACGATGAGCCAATCGACCGGTTGGTGGCGAGATTATGAGAGTAGTTTACAGAGACAAGGGAAAAGGTAATGCGGAATTGGAGGTGTACGGAGAGACCCACACTGTCTTAAACCTTTTAACAAGCTGCTTGAATAAAAAGCTGTTGAAAGGGTACTCAGCGTACAGGATAGAGCATCCTCTTAAGCAGGAGGCTACGCTTTACATAAATACCGGCGGAGAAGAACCTAAGGACCTCCTTGTGAAGACGATCAGAGATTTGATTAGAGACCTGGATTCCTTGGAGAAAAAGCTTGTTGATGCTATAAGCCTTAGTTCTTCGCCGTAATGGCCGATGGAGAAGGCTGTGCAGCACAACATTTATAATGAGGTGGCTATGCAGATTAGAACCCCTATGCAGATAAGATTCTGCCCAAAGTGTGGTACCAAGCTCCAGATAAAAAGGGGTAAGGATAGCCTGTTATACTCCTGCCCTAAGTGTGGCTACGAGGAGCGTGCTCATACTGTTGAAAGGAACGTGGAGACGGCTAGGAGAACCGGCGCTGTTAAAGTAATAAGAAAAGCAACGGATCTTAATCCGCTACCGGTTACTAACACGGCCTGCCCTAAGTGCAAGAATAAAGAGGCATACTGGTGGATATCCCAGACTAGAGGCGCGGACGAGAGCGCGACACAGTTCTTTAAATGCACTAAATGCGGATATACTTGGAGAGAGTACTCTTAGAAGAATCAGGCTTTCTCCATTCTCGGCGCGATGAAGAAAGTTACTATGCTGTTGGGTGCTTCCTCAACATTCTGAGTTATTTTCATCGGGAGATCCGTATCGAACTCAAGCTTCAGGTTTTCGCCAAAGAGCAAAGAGGATACTATGCTGCTAAGCCTCTTGAGATCATAGGATGCTTTCGAACCCTCTTTTAAAACGGGGTTTAGGAGGTTGCCTTCCTCAGCCTTAAGGAGAACTTGGTACTCAGATATTTCTCCTTTCGCCGAGAGTACGACCGCATCGTTCTCAACGCTTATAGAAACATAGTCTGATACATGTTTCCCGCTTTCAAGCAGGTGTTTTATCGTTGATACCTTAGTCTCGAAAGAGTTCCCGAGAGAAACCTTCGGAAGAGGCAGATCCTTATCTTCAGAGAAGAAAACGGGTATCGTAAAGATTCTGGTGAAATCGTTGCTGACTTTAAAACTCACTCTATCCTCCGTGAAAGACATCTCCAGTCTCTCAGACTTAGACTCGAATTTAAGGAGGTTCAGTGCATCGCTTAAACGTATATTCACTTTAAGAGGTTTGTTGAACTTGAATGTTTCAAAAGCCTCTTTCGAAAGCGCAAGGTCAATCATAGATACTTCAGCTAAGTCAAGCGCTCTTATGGAGAGTCCCTCGTCACTTATCTTAACTGGGGCCTCATCGATCAGTGAAGCAGTTGCTTTGAAGGCTTTGCGAATAAGCCTAGCGTCGTTTATCACGAGCCTTGCGAGGATATTTGAGGACGACATGACTAATCATATAGTTTAAAGGACTCCTTATATAGCTTGCTTCGGTGGAGCTTTAATCCTTAATATTAATAAGGTTTCAAGGATAATAAGTCTAGGAGAAGGCGTTGAAATGATAGGTGAAAATGTTCTAAGGGCGGCGAGATACCCGTTTCTACCGGAAGCTAGGGAATTCATATCCAGAAACATCGACTTATCCCTGGAAGGCTTAGAAAAAACAGGTTCTGAAACAGCTTTGAAAAGAGCCGTTGAACGGGTTAAAAACGCGCTTCTCTTGAAAGAAGTTAAGGTAACCGCATTAGACGAATTGAACTATGTGCGAGAAATGCTTTCCTTTCCAATAGCAATCATACTTGTCTCCACGCTTATGAACGAGTATGTCAGAAGGATCTACGCGCTCGGAGAGAGTAGGGGAGCCTATAAGAGGATGCTGCACGAGAGTGACGAAACATTACTCTACATAGGCGAAAAACTCGGGGTTAAAGGCATTCTGGATCAAGAGAACATGATGAGGGTAAGGGTGCCAACCTATTTGAACCTAGCTTATTCTTTTCATGCGCCCCACTGGAAGCTTGTGAACAGGGTTGTCGACAACGGGCATGTCTTGGTAAACAGGACGGAGTATGCTAGGCTTCTCCAAGTTGAAGTAAACAATTACGTGTATGAAAAGACTCTTGAACCCGTTCCGGCGGGAGCAGTACCTGAGAACTTTAAAAAGGCGGTTAATGCGATATCAGAAGTATGGAATAGGCTTGAAGCAGATAAACCGAGTTATGCTCCTTTAAGAGGGAGGGAGGACACCCCCCCATGCATCAGTAGAATCGTTAAGAAGATGGAGAATGGGGAAAACGCTTCACATTTCGAAAGACTGATTGTCGCAACCTTCATGATTGCTAGGAATAGGAATATTGAGGAAATTATTGAATTCTTCTCGAAACAGCCTGATTACAAGTATAACGTGACAAAGTATCAGGTGGAGCACTTGGCAGGCCTCAAGGGGGGCGGTAAAAAATATTCGGTGCCCAGCTGCAGGACAATACTGACTAACGGACTCTGCCATCCCGATGAATATTGCAGGGGCATTAAACATCCCTTAAGCTATGGTGGGAAAAATGTTGCAGGAGAGCCTTGAGTTTATTAAGAGAGAATTCTTCAAGTATTATTACGAGAATCTTAGTAGACTAGTTCCTCCAGAGCCGATAAGGAGTAGAGAATTCGGCTTCTTTCTCGAAAAAGACAAGGGGATGTTTAGACACAAATGTTTCAATAGTCTGAAGGATTTTCACGAGTTCGTTCTAAACGAGATTCCGCTTGACATTTATGTTTCTGCCGCAAACTATGAGGACCCTGGCAACAGAGATATGTCTGGGAAAAAACTGATCAACGCGGAGCTTTTCTTCGACATAGATGCTGAACCCACGGATATTACAGACGAAGAATCTGCTTGGATCTGCCGGAAATGCGGAGGCTACGATTTAGGGTGGAGTGACAGGTGCCCGGTTTGTGGCATTCAAACGGAGCTAATCAGGCTGGTTAGTGAGAAACAGTTGAAAGAAGCCCTGAGAGAAACAGAGAAGTTGATTCGCGTTTTATTAAACGATTTTGGGATAGTTAAAGAAAACATGCATGTCTTCTTCAGCGGCAACAGGGGATACCATGTGCATATAAATCAAAAGGATTTTATTAACATAGGAGGAGAAGGCAGGAGGGAGATCGTAGACTATCTTTTGGTTCAGGGACTTGACCATAGAGAGTTACTTAATCTCTTAATAAAGGGCGTCCCAGTTGAAAACGTGGATTCGAGAGGAGTGAAGATAAGAGTACGTCGGAGAGTTGCGGAAATGATGATGACTGGAAGATATAGAAGCATTAAAAGTAGGAGAGAGAGGATTTTAAAAATGCTTGAAGATGCTGTTGAAGAAATTAAGGTGAGGATCGACCCTGTTGTAACTATTGATATGCATAGGCTTATGAGAATGCCTGAAAGCATTAACAGCAGTAGTGGCATGGCAAAAAAGAGAATCCGGTATGAGGATTTATTATCCTTTAAACCCTTAGAAGAAGCTATTGCCTTAGGTAATGAGGAAACAAGTTTAAAAGTCAAGATAGCGCCAAAGTTTAACTTAGGTGGAGGAACCTTCGGGCCTTTCAAGGATGAGAAAGTTGAACTACCCACCTACGCCGCCGTATACCTAATATGCAAAGGAGTGGGAGAGTATGCCGGAGAATAATAGTGTTTTGAAAAAAATATTAGAATCTTTTCGAGGAAAAGGAGAGGCGCACGATTATTCAAGCCTCGACCTTGAATCTTTGGCAGAACTCTTAGCTTTAATAAGAAATGAGTTACAGTTGGTTGATAAGACTTCAGTAAAGAGAAGAATACTTGAATGGTACTACCGCACTGTTAAAAGCATGCTTGAAGACGCCGTAAAAGCACGTTTAATAAAAAGCATGCTGGTAAGTGTTAAAAGCCTCGAAAAAATAGCTAGACAGGATTTAAACAGCCTATCGAAATTTTTGGCAGCAGCTCCTGAGGAATTTGACTTAAGATATTTTGTCTCACAGTCTAATATGAATATCAGGGATAAGAAGACCTTAGCAGTGGTTCTGCAAGACGTTGACAGGTTTGTCGGAGAGGATGGAAAAGAGTACGGCCCATATCCAGCCGGATGCCTGGTAAACATACCCTATTACGTGGCTAGACTTTTAGAGGAGAGGAAGGTGATAGAAGAAATCTTTATAACTTAAAGCCTCCAGAACGCAGACACATGAAGATCCCTGATAAGATGAACGCATACTGTCCTAAATGCCGCCAGTACACTGAGCACTCTGTTAGCTTGCTTAAAACAGGCAGGAGGAGGAAGATGGCTGCAGGAGAAAGGCATCATGAGAGGGTTGATAGACATGGCTACGGTGGTCAGAAGGCTCCTTTAGCGAAGCCTGTTAAAACAACTAAGAAGCAGACTTTAAAATTGAAATGCTCTAAGTGCGGCTATATTATACAGAAGAGAGGAATAAGGATTAAAAAGTTGGAGATGGCAAGATAAAATGGAGAAGGAACTGTTAAAACCAAAGTCGCGTTTTCTAAGAGTTAGATGCAGCCAATGCTCCAACGAGCAGATAGTTTTTGAAAGGCCTGCGACAAACATCAAGTGTAGAGTGTGCGGGAGGACAGTAGTCAAAAGCACGGGTGGCAAGGGTAAAGTTTCCGGGGAAACAGTAGAGGTTTACAGTTAGAATGCCTGGTGAAAAAGTTTCAGCCGGAGATCTGCTTGTCTGTAGGGTCAAGGAAATAACTGATTTCGGACTGCTTCTTGAAAACGAGGATATTAGAGACAGAGAGGTTTTCCTCCATGTTTCAGAGATCCCTAGGGAGAGGAATGTGCAGGATTTTAAGGTAGGGCAAATGGTTGCTGTTAAGGTTATAAAAATAAGCAGGACTGGTGAGAGGATTTTCGTATCGCTTAAACAACTCAGTAAGACAGAGGCACGCTCCGTGATGAGAAGGTGGAGAGCAGAGAAGAAGGCTTTAGAAATTTTTAACGAAGTCGCAGCGAGATTTTCAATACCCTATGAGGTTTTAGAAGAGACTGAGGAGAAACTTATTGAAAAATATGGAAGCTTGACTGAAGCGCTTAGAATAGCGATCATGGAGGGAGAGAATACCTTAGCAAGGACGAAGCTTAGCAACGAGGCGAGAGAGACGATATATGAGCTTGCGTCTAAAGAGCTTATTAAAAAGAAGGCTAGGAGAAGGATACTGGTAAGACTATACTTTACTGACAAGCATGGTTTAAAAAAACTGAAAACTGTTTTCGGGGAAATCGAAAAAACGGGAACCAAGGATGTTGCGGTAGAGGCAAGAGTGGTTGCCGCGCCAAGATACTCTATAACTCTGTCCTCTACTGAACCCAAGAAGATTAAGAAAGTTGCAGATGAAATCTTGAAAAGGCTAAACGAAGCCGTAAAGAGAGAAGGAGGAGTCCTGAAGACGCTTGAATGAAAACAGCCTTTTAAAAATTCTTTCTCGATACCCCTAACGCTTCCAGTAAGGCCCTAACCTTATACTCTAAGAAAGGGTCTTCAAGAGAGAACTTGGGAGGATGGGGACTATGAGTACTAGACCCGCATCTTTTGCAAACTTCTTCAAGCATATATCTCTTGCATCTTGGGCATTTACGGAGTTTTTTAGCTGTCAACGACATTCCAATCAGGAATATTGCTACTGCTAATAAGTGTTTTCTAGTTATAAACGCTTCCAACCCTCTGCTTCTAGGTTTTGTCCAAGGTTTTGGGCGGTTCATGCGAAAATAGAGGATGGACGGACGTTAAACTGGATTTTGTCTCCCCACTCGCCATCCTTGACAAGAATATTCAACTCGTTCTAAGGAGGTGCTGCTGAGTTTAATTAGATTTATTAAGCAACCCGGAGAGGATAATTGGAGCAATGTCTGAGAAACAGTGGACAAGGATTTATGTGAAGGACATGCCGCTTATGGAGACAAAAGTCTGGATTAGGAAGAAGACTAAGGTTACTAACCCGATTGTTATAATCGGGCTACCCGGATTAGGCAGGATCGGTGGAATAATATCAAGATACTTGATCAGAAAGCTTAATACAAGGCTTATGGGCATAGTTACATCCCCGTATTTCAGCAACCAAGTGATAGTTAGCAAAAACGGTGTTGCGAGGATTACGGCGGTAAAAATATATAAGAGCGATAGCAGGTTTAACGGTTCAGACCTTCTCATAGTTACAGCAGATGAGCATTTGGAAAACATCTGGGGCGAGTATGATGTTGCTATGAAAATGTTGAAATTCCTAGTCAAGAAGGGAGTAAGACTAGTGGTGACTGCAGGAGGACATATTTCCGCATCAGAATCCAAGAAAGCAATAGGTTTCGCTAGCAACAAGCAGCTTTTAAAAAAGCTTGAAGAAGCAGGTTGTAAGAAAGCCGAGATCGGGACTCCTGTCGTAGGATTGTCGGGAATAATCCTCGGATTAAGCAGCATAATGGGAATTGATGCTGTGTGCATACTTGGGGAAACAACCAGCATACGGCCTGACGCTGAGGGATCCAGGGAAGTTTTAAACGTGTTAAACAGGTTCCTGAACCTTAAACTGGATATTGAAGACTTCCAGCGCGAGGAGGAGAAGATAAACGAGATAATAAGCAGGTATGAAAGGAAGGTTAGTCAATTGATGCAGGATGAGAGGGCACGTAGGATAGCTGAGTCCTTCAGGCTTCCGGATTATGTGAGTTGACTTAGACCGTTAAGGCACTTCTATTCTTACCTCATATACAACATACGAGAAAGCATTGCTAATTATGCTGCCTTTCTCGACACCTTCGGCGAACAGCAGGAAGCCTGCTTCAATGCGTTTCACATCTTCAGACAGTGGAACGGTTTCAACCAATGTTCCATTCACCATTATTTCAAGGAGAGTGTCCCTATAAGTAAGCCTGTATTCTCCCGGAGAAGCGAGGTAGGTCTTTTCGACGCGCCCGTTTACTTTGACTATCAGAGAAGCGTTTGCCTTCAAAACTCTTGAGGCATTGTCTATTTGAGCCGTTCCCTCTGCCACGTAAAAATTCTTAACGTTCATCACCATGTTCACGCCGGATATTAGCGGCAGGGAGTAGAGCTTCGAAGAGTTCCTTAAAGCCGTGCCCGTTGACGAGCCTAAAACCATGGATTCCTCTCCATAAGACGCGTTGTAATTCACTTTATACACAGATACAAAACCGTATGACGGGGAGAGGAAGACCAGTTCGTAGAATGGAGAAGTAGACAATTGAAAGCGTTCAGGCGGGGAAACTCCTATCTTTTTAAGAGTCTCCATGTATGCGTAAACCATAAGTCTCGTAAGCACCGAATCCCCTCTAGGCAAAACTATGCCCGCCGGAAGATATTTTATATTGTACCCTGAAACCAGATAGGTGTTCTGCATATCTTGAGACAAGCTTAAATCAGCATATCCCCCTTGGGTATAGTCGTTAGAGATCCAAGCGTAGCTGGCATTCGCAGGCTTTAAATCGTACCCTATGGCCGCCATCCATGTCCACTTAGCCTCATCGCCCCATGACCCGATATACCAGTGTAATGGAAGCGTTGTGAACACTATGATGTAAGAAATGTTGTATTTTCTCAACATTGGCATTGCAACGGTATCGTTAGACATGAATATTCTTCCAACTGCCGCTACCTGCGTAGAGTTTATTGTTGCATTATCTATCAAGGTCGGTCTTTCACCCATCGCGGTGATCCAGTACCCGTAGTCCCACCAGGACAATACCACAGAGCCGGGTGGAGTATTGTATCGTGTCCAGGTTAATGCTTCAATCCAGTCTGGGAATGAGCCCGGGTAGGGGATGGAGGAGGTTGGGAGGGACGCGCCTCCCTCCTGCTGCATATGCGCTATGCCAGTGTTAATGCCATGGTAACCCATGTATAGTATTAGGATAGATGAGAAGACTACTCCCCACATGCTTCTCCTGCTAGAAGCAGTAACCTTTCTGCCCACCTTAATCCTCTCGAAAACAGCGGGACAGGATAGACCTATGAGTGCTGAACATCCGAGAGCCGCTATAAGCGAAACGAATGGAGAGAATACTAAGCCGATTCTCACCATCATGTTTGCAAAGTAGAGGGAGCTTAATCCCGCTGAGACCACGAAAATCTTGCTAAGCCTGTCTCCACTCAGAATGTTTAAGATGGTTCCGATCATGAACAGCAGGAGGAGGAGCCCATGATCCAGGAAAAGAGAATACCAGGTGCTCATCTTGTGTTCAGCCACCGATTCAACTATAGGTTGCTCGAAACGGGCTGAAGGATTTATCACTGCCGTAAGCTTACCTAAAAGAGAGGAGAATAATCCGGTGTTGAAGAGCAGTATGGTAGCCGATAGGGCGATTGCAATGAAGCCTGTTAGAACGGGGATTGTTAGCGATGCCTCAACCTTTTTAAGGTATTTCATCAGAAGTATGATTATGAAGCCTACGATTACTGCAATATAGTATATGGAGTATATGGCGCTCTCGCCAGGTCTTGGAAATTGGATTGCAATAAGCATTGAAAGGCCCATGGTTATCGTGAATGAGATTAACGTTCTCTCCGTAGAACTGGGGTCTAGGAAAAGCGCTGCGAGAGTTGAGAACAGTGTTACAAGTCCAACCATGTAAACATAGGCAGTCCAGGAAATACAGAGGTAGCCTAAGGTTAAGCCAGATAGCACCGAGTATAGAAGAACCTTGTTTAAAGTCTCTGATCTAACAGATTTAAAATAGAGGTATGCTGAGATAGCTATTAACGGTATTCCCAGGCTTTCATGCTTAAAGAAACCCATATGAGTCCTGTCGATGAAGCTCCCGTTAAACGCTAAAAACAGCATCGCAAGCAGGCCCGTCCAATCGTCACTAGAAAACTCCCTTCCCATGAAAAAGATGGCAATAACGGCAAGCACGGATACGAACGGCGGGAAGATCACTGCAACGTCCATCAGTGAGAGTGAAATACCTATAGTGTTGAGAAAAGTGTGGAGCGCCACGGCGGCCAGTGGAAGACCCACGGGTGTGGATGCTGCCGCAGCCCTACCGTAAGGGTACCAGCTCACCGGGTCGACCCATTTTAAGAAGGCGGGAAGACCGTTCTCCATTATGTATTCTGCGCTACGATAATGCCAGTAGGGATCAAATTCTCCCAAGTAGAACCCGAGTGAAAGGTTGTGAAACCTTATGGCTATAGACACTAGTATGATAGCAATGAAGATGGATGTTTTAACATAGGCCTCAGCGCTAATACTAGGCCTAAATCTTGAAGTTTTTCCAATGATCTCCTTAGCCCTCATCATTTCTTTACTAGCCTACCTTTCACTTTCGGCCTTGGAGGGAGGTATAAAAATTTATTTTTTAACGTGAAAATTTTAAAAGCAGAACATGCTGAAAGCGATTTAAACATGGGTCTGTAGGAGTATAAGCCTTGTCTAAGTATCTGATAATTGCTGAGAAGCCGGAGGCTGCGAGAAGGATTTCGGAGGCTTTAGATTCGAGGTCGAAGCCTAGGAGAGTAGGTAGGCTAGTGCCCTCATTCCTAGTTAGAAACGGGGATTTGGAAATATTGGTTACAACAGCCTTGGGCCACCTGTATGAGCTAGCAACAAAGAATAGGAACAGGCTTGATTACCCTGTTTTCGACTACGAGTGGCTTCCCAAGCATATTGTTGAGAAGAACAGGAGGCTTGAAAAATGGCTTGAGGAAATGAACGGTATGAATAGTAGTGTGGATTACTATGTTAACGCGTGCGACTACGATATAGAGGGAAGCCTAATAGGGTACAATGTTTTACGGTTCCTCTATAGAGTTTCCGAGGAGAATAATAAGGTTTTCAGGATGAAGCTTTCAACACTAACGAAGAAGGAGATTCAGGAGGCCTTCCGAAAAATGAAGCCAGGGCTTGATATGGGGTTGGTGAAAGCAGGTGAGGCGCGCCATATTGTCGACTTCCTCTATGGGATAAACCTTTCTAGAGCGTTGACCAAGTCCGTATCACGCTTCGTAAGAACCCCGTATGTCCTCAGTGTCGGCAGAGTTCAAACACCCACTTTAAACCTTCTTGCCGAGAGAGAGATCGCTATAGAGACCTTCATCCCCCTGCCTTATTGGGTTTTAAAGGCAGAAGTAATTATTGACGGGAAAACGTATGAGGCTACGTATGAAGAGGACAGGGTGCAAAGCCTTCCAGAAGCAAGAAGAATAGCTTTAGAGGCAGACTCGAAAGAAGCCTTTGTTGAAAAGGTTACTACAAGAATCGAGAAAATAAGTGTCCCCGAACCCTTTGACTTGACCACTCTTCAAAGAGAGGCTTACAGTATTTTCGGTTTCACTCCTTCAAGGACACTCAGCATAGCTGAAACTCTGTACCTGAATGCTCTAATCTCGTACCCTAGAACATCCTCCCAGAAGCTGCCTCCGGACATAGGTTACAGGGAGATTCTTGAGAAGCTTTCAGAGAACCGTGCTTATGCTAAGGCTGTTGAAAAAATATTTTCAAAAGGCGTTTTAACGCCTAAGCAGGGTGATAAAGATGACCCTGCGCATCCCGCCATTTACCCTACCGGGGAGCATAAGGAGGGGTTGAGTACTGACCAGCTCAAAATACTTGATTTAGTAACGAGGCGTTTCCTAGCGGTTTTCGACGAGGATGCGGAGAAGGCTGTTCGCAAGATTGCTTTAAAGATTGGGAGTAGAATTTTCATTCTCAGGGGTAGCGAGATTGTTAGGAAAGGATGGCTGGAAACATACTTCCCATATTATTCTCCCGAAGACAGAATAATACCCCTACTCAGAGAAGGAGACTGTTTGACCGTTAGAAGGATCATCACCGACGAGAAGTTCACTAATCCTCCTCACCGTTATAACCCGGCTTCCCTCGTCAGGGAGATGGAAAGGCTGGAAATAGGGACTAAAGCCACTAGAGCAGAGATAGTTGAAACGCTTTACAAGAGGGGTTACATAACTGGCAGAGCCATATCGGTAACCGAGCTAGGTTTTAACCTTGTTTCAGCCCTAAGCATGTTTTCACCTAAAATCCTCTCGGTTGAGATGACTAGAGAGGTTGAAGCCAATATGGATAAGATAGAAAGGGGGCTTGTTGACGAGAAGAAGGTTATAAGCATGGCTGAGGCTGAACTTGCTGAAATACTCAGGGAAATAAGAAGCAAGGAGGAGGAGATAGGGAAACATCTTTCAAACTCGATAATCGTCATACTTAGAGACAAGAACACTATTGGAAGATGCCCTGTATGCGGGGAGGGAGAGCTTAGGATAATTGTTTCAAGAAGAACTGGTAAAAGATTCGGGATATGTAGTAACGTTTTCGAGAAAAAGTGCAGCCTTACAATACCTCTACCACAGAACCCTAACAAGGTTCATACTGTTGACAGGTTATGCAGTATCTGCAGCTGGCCGATGGTGAAAGTTGTCACTAGGGGGAGACCCTGGTTCTTATGCGTCAATCCTTCCTGCCCCGGCAAGACAAATCGTTCAAGAAAAGCTGGAGGAGATCCCGGTTAGAAAGTATGATACGTGTAACATCTTTAACCCATTTCCCAGTATAATCATTACTCTCCAACTTTCTTAGAAACTCCTCTGGGGTTAGACTGCCGTACGCATTCCTCCAGTTTTCATAGTTATCAATGATTCTGCGGTATGCCTCCATATGAAGCCTGCAGAAAGACGGTTTAGAATGCGTTTCAACGTCTCTTTTACAGATTATGCATTTTTCAGAGCCCGCTTCCAAGGCCATAATTAAGCCTTAGCCCTCTGCCCTAGAACGTTTTAAAAACTTTTCGAAGGGGAAATCCTTAAATCAAGACCTCTTTAACATACTAAGTCAGATTGAACCCTCTGCTACTACCCGAATACTTGATGGATAAGATAAGGAAATGGAGCGAGAAAGCAGGAGGCCTTCATGGAAGCCGGATTTTTGACATTGTTATAGGGATGGGGTTGGCTGTTACCCTAGGAGCCTTCCTATCGGGAGCGCCCTATGTAGGCACTTATTTTGAAGCAGTACCGTGGATGATAGATTTATCAGTATATAATCCTAATTTAGGCATATACTTCTATATGCCTAGAGGCCTTGGCGATTATCTTTCTCAAACGAAGCTGGAGATGATTTACGTGTTATTATCCTATCTTTTCGCAGGCGCCGGGGTGGTTCTTCTGTTGAGGGGTTCGAGGATGGTCTCCCAAAAGAACGTAACCACATTATCCGGAATCATCCTCATAGTGATATCCCTACTGATGATAATTACACTCGATTATTACAAAACGGTTCCTCTTCAAACATAATAGGAGGAGCTTGCTCACCACGGCACCTTCTTTATTTTAAGAAGGAACGCCGAGAAGTTTGAAACTAAGTGTATTGCCGGCGTTAACGCCATTACTATTATGATTGAACGGGGATCCAGATGTTTCCATGATTGGGATAGGAGTGTTGCTCCAAGCATGAAGTCGAACTGGTCGAGGACAGGTGCAGGATCCCCAGGCTTAATTGAAAACCTTCTTTTAATGAAGGCACCCGCTAGGTCTCCCAATAGTGCTCCGAGGCTTGTAAAAAAGGATTGTGGAAACGGGGC
>JAWCMB010000038.1:0-16120 GCA_038850115.1 Thermoproteota archaeon | reverse complement strand
CCTCCCTAATTATTCTTCCATCTATGTAGGTGTAGGACGCCATTACGTCAGCGAATTCAACCGGGTCCAGCCCGGGCTCAACGCCTCTCCTCCTATACTCCTCCTTAAGCCTCTTCATGTAACGCCTGTATAGAAACGTTGGGATCGTAATTACCATCTTGTTGGGGCAACCCATGTACTTGTTAACTATTCTCAAGAACTCTTTCCAAGTCATGTTGTAGTGGCCGACCGGGTAGCATACTCCTCCTCTGCCGCGCTCAACCGCCCCCGCAATACACTCACCAACCTGTCTCAGAGTAACCATGCTGGTTCCGCCCTTAGGCCAGAAGACCGCTCTTCTCATGTTGAGAAGCTGTTTAACGAATATCATCCAAACCGGTTTTCTACCGGGCTGCTTTCCGAAAATATAGGGCAGCTCTAGGACCATGACGTCCATTTTATCGTCTGAGAAGGAGAGTGCCACGTTCTCCTGGTCAACGCGGCTCCTTATGTAAGGATGCTTCTCGTAAAGCTTTTTCTCCGGCCACAGCTTAGCGAAATAGGCGAAGTAGGAGCCGAGGACAACTGCCTTCCTAACCCCGCACTCCTTAGCTAATCCTAGAAGCCTCTTGACGGGTGCAATATTATACTTATAGTAGGCGTCGTAAACCGGTGGGGGGAACTCCACGCGCTCGTCAACCCCTGCGGCGAAAACAAAGCCCTCACAGCCCTCGATCAGCCTCTTAATCTCCCCGTCAGACATCTCGTTCATATTCCCCAGTATCAGCTCCATTTCACTGGGAAGGTTTGCACCCTTCGGAATAGGCGGCAGCGCGATCGACCTTACCGAATGCCCACGCTTAATCAGCTCAACCGCTCCAGCCGAGCCTAGGAGCCCAGTGCCTCCAACTATGAAAACCCTCATTCTTCGCGTTGACAGTTCATTTCCAGGCTGATAAACTTTAAGCCTCGCCGGCGAGCTTAGCCACAGTTTTCTCAACAGTGTAGGAAACCATTTGACACTGAAGCATCACGCATTCAGGCAATACACGTTATTGTTTAGCCGCCAGCAATTCTCCTGTAAAAGTAGAAGATAACTATGCCAGTCCGCCTATGATTATTAACAGGAGTGGAGGAAAAGTCCCTAGATGTCTAGCGAGCTCGTTAAATAAATGACGCCTCTTTTAAAATGGAAGTATCCACCCTACTTTGGAGAGAAGCACTATGCCTATTACTAGGCCAACAAGTACGCCTTCTCCCGTTGCTATGCCTGCTGCTACGACTGTTTTGTATTTTTCCCACCATTCTCTGCCAAGAAAGCGTGGCATTAAGTATCTTCCGATCAGCGCTGCTAGGAACATGGGGATCGTGAAGGCTGGGAGCGTTGATATGCCGGTAGCGATACCCATTAGACTAAACGGTATTGAAGCAAGCTTTGTTAAGATTGAACCTACTACACCGAGGCCTATGGCCAGAGAGAAGAAGAATAAAAGAACAGTCAAGTTTAAGGTGAAAACCTGTCTAGTAGCCCACATTAGTTGGTTTATGGCTTGAACCGGCCACGATATAAGCGTGTTCGGATAAGCCGAAGAAGGTATTGGGGCAATCATCCAAAATACGCTGGCATATACTACACCAAATATTGTGTAAAGTATAAAGGCAATAACGAAGGCTTTAAGGAAATCAACCGGTTTTGTTTCAGTCAGGTAAGCAACTTTTATGTTCTGAACCCATGTAGGGGCTGAACTACCGGCCATTACTGGGCTAAAGAACCAAGCATCGATTTTCTGGTAACCTGAGAGCATGATCGTAAAGGCCCATGCATACGGTATGCTTACAGCGTAACCAGTTTCACCAATAGCTCTCGTACCTATTACCGCGTTCAGAAATGAAACGCCTAGCGAAACAGCAAGAGCAGGCAATACTGGGAAATCCGGTATGAAATAATTGAAGATGAAAACTGAAATGGTAATGGAGGCAAAGTAGAGGGCTAAAAGAACCTTTAAAGAAGGATAGCCGGCCGCCTTGCTTTGGGCTGAAAGCCTCCACAGGGAACGAATACCCCTAACTATTACTCTCCAATTCTGCGCCAATGCCAGTATTGAAATCGCTAACATGAATCCAATCTGCGGTATCAGCCAGACCCTGAGCATAGATCTTTGCCACACTAAACTTAGACTCATACCAAAGGTCCACTCCTGTTTCCACAGTGGAAAGTAGTCGCTGAAAAAGGAGAGGGCGAGATTGTTTCCGATTACCCATACGAGGATTGAGCTGGCGAACATATAGGCTACGGTGTTAAATGGGATTAGGAAACCGCCTATCCATGTTAGAGGGTCGGTTGCGATGCCAAGGGCAGCTCCTGGAAGGAGCCGCTCTATTCCAAGCAATCCGGTTGTTAGATCCCACCATGGAACAGGAATTATTTGTATGTTCGTACCCCAAAGCCCTAGGCTAATCGTATTTATCCCATACAGGAAAAACGAGTAAAATGCTCCGATCGCTGCAGAGATAATAAAGACCTCCATCCTGTCGGCAGGCCTATCGGTCAGCGTGTTTATCATCTGTGCAGAGATGTCTGCAAACGGAAAGGGCAGTTTTTCCGTCTCTAGGAACAGTTGAGCGCAGATTATGGTTAACGAAATCTCTGCGACGATGAACAGAATGCCAAATTGTAAAGTAGAGAGAAACATTGGGAGAAGCCAGGTGCTTGAAAGCAAAGTTCTGCTGAATTGTATATCCCTCCAATAGGGGACATAGAAAGTAGGTATGACCTCTGGAAGCGGCAGATTGGTAAAGGGATCTATGAAGGACCATCCCACAGGACCTGTTACCAAGTAGTGGCGGTATATGAAGTCCGTCATGGGTGTAGATGCAGCAACCCCTATCATTATGTACATGATGAAAAGCTCTTGCTTAGATAAGCGAAGATTCATCAGAGAACCCACTTCTAGGAAAAGAATTACGACTATATAGCTGAAGGCTCCGGCTATTGCCGCTCCTGAAACCAGGCTCAAATATATCGAGACCGGGAGTAGAATTACTGAAGCAAAGAAGAGGGCGAATATCACCCTCCAAGTTATTCCGCTTTTGAATTCGATGGTTTGGCTCATTCTAACTTGCACCTCCTTTATCCACCAACTCTATATATCTGTTTTTATCACTATCTGAAAGCATCTTCCAAGTTAATAGTTGCTTCCTGACAGCATCTATAAAGCCATAGTTTAAAGCAACCCATGTGTCCGGAGTTCCCTCTATTCTTTCCAGTCTAAGCACGAAGTCGTATCTTCTCGTATCCTCGTAAAACTTGGAGTTTATTAAGGCCCTCTGATAGACCCCTGAATCTAGAGGCATTAGGGAAACTAAAAGCTCCTGCGTTTTCTCCTTAATATCCGTCTTTATACTCCTGATTATGAATGGATCCGGGGTCTCGGAAGTATGCGCCTTAAAGAACTCTTCTAAGAATAAGTAAACCGCTTCAACCTCTCTCTCCTCAGTTAGCGAAAACGGCAGTGGAATATCCCACAGGTTTCCCTTCGGCTTTGTCGGAACCTTCCATTTCCTTTCAAGCGAAGGCGTGATCAGTTTTGAAGCCATTCGAATGGGGTAAATCATTGCCAATAAGGTTGATAAAATGCCCGCGAAGATCGCGAGAGCTATTGAGAGGGATGTAGCGTTCAGAGAAAAGCTTTCCGGCAGGAATTTACCGGAGATCAAAAGCGAGTTTGCCACTACCCCCAGGAAGTAAGCGGGAACCACGGACAGGATTGAATATGTAACCGCCTCTATAATTAACATTATTGCTGAGCCGGAAGGTGGAAGGCCGACGGCGCTATAAACAAAGATATCGCCCCTCCTCTCCTTTACTGAGCCTAATACCGCTACGGAAATGGATGCGGCGCCTATGACTATTAAGGGTAAAGCGAAGGAGAGGCCTGAGGGAGCGAAGGAGACTATTGGACTATAGTAGATCGCTCCTTCAGGAGAGGAAACGTAAATCGGAATACTAAATACATTTGCAATTCTTTCAGCGAGGGCTGCAGCATCATCATAGCTTTTCGTCACTATGGAAACACTCGCCAAATAACCACCCATATCCTTTACCAGCTCGTGAGGCAATATTAGCATCATGCTCCACGGTGTGGGAGCGTACTGCGGCTCCTGAACCGTCCCAAGGACTATAGATGGTAGAATAGGGTATAACGGAGTATCAACATATCCGTCGAAGTCGACGAAACTGTTTAAAGTAGAAGAATTCACGATTCCAACCACTTTAAGCTTTAAGCCTTCGAAAAAGATCGTGTCACCAACCTTAACTGATAAATCTTTAGCGATGTTAAGTGGAAGGATCGCTGAATAGTAGTCTTCAGCGTTGAACCACCTCCCTTCGATCAAAGCCTTCGGATAATCGTACACGTTATATTCTTCGGGAGTTAGTCCTATGACGGCTTTGATGGCGGTAGAGGACGTGTTTGTTTTTATGAAGGTGTAAACATCCCTACCTTCAATCGCTTCAGGATACCACCAGAATCTTGGAGCGATGATTAACGCCAAATCGGCGAACCGCTCCTGCTTTAACACATTGATCAAATCGTAGTCAAATGCCCCAGCTGGTTGCTGTCGAATATTTGTCTTTATGCAAACACCCATATAGTTGACTTTACCCTCCGGGATCGCTGACGGCATAGGCGCCTGGTAAATCGAGACAGAGGTGAGAGATACGAATGCGAAAACCACGGAGGCTATTGAAAGCATGACTAGGGAGGTTCTCAGTTTACGTCTTCTCATATGCTCTATTGTGTATGGGAAAATGACTAGTGTAAACGAGGTAAGACTTTTCTCCGCAAAGTGAGCCCCAAGCGTCTTCGTCCTTATCGTTTTCAACGTGCCTAGGGCTTCGGAGGAGAATAGGAAGGTCACAAGAACGAAGAACACTACCACGATCACGCTGAGAGGGGCCATAATGAAATTAGCCGCGAGTTTAAATATTGGATTTACATAGTATAAAAGAAGCATCATCACGATGAAAAGCACGGCTGAAGATATTGCTACTATCTTCCCCTGGGCTCTAATGAAAACAGCGGGCGCTAGAAACGAGAATAGTGCAAGTATAATTATCAGGAAGATGGAGGTTGTTGGTATATCGTTGATTAAACCCATAACCCCTCCATAGGATCTAACTGTAATTGAATTTAAAGAAACTGCTGATTGAAGCATCGTCAAATAATCAAGGGTCCTTAAGGAATCGGAGAGAAGGGTCTTGTAGAATAAGGCATTGTTTAAGGAATCTTGGATTAATGGATTCCATATGTTTAAATCGCGTAACCCAACATATCTGTTTACCGAAGTAGTGTAAACGTTTTTTGCAGACTCAAGCAAGGCGTTTATATGGATTTCCTCATTGTCCTTTGAACGGTATCCAGAAAAATCGTATGGCGGTATTAAGGCTGTAGAAGTATTCGTCAACAACACTTGGAGTACTCTCGTAGATCCTATGGTCATGAAGCTCACGAAATACGTGTGGGGCTGGACGAAGGCGACTAGGATTTTATCGTCGGGCTGGAGGAAAACTCCCCACGATATGTCGGGGCCAAGAGATTTAGCATTAAGGAGTTGAACTGAAGGAATGGATTGTAGCCAAATGTTTGTAGGTACACGTGGATCCCTGAAGATTAATGGTCTTAAGCCTTGGTAGTCGAATACGTTGAAGAAAACAACCGTGTTGGATCTGAACGCTATCGTGGTTACATTATAGGGCTCCGTATTTAATTGATAATAGTTTGGAAGATACTGTGCACCATACTGACCTAAATCCGGGGCATATTCTATGAGACCGGTTTCATCATTCAGCCTAAACGCTAGAAACGAATAAGCCCCAAGACACGGTGCCAAACCATAGCCAAGCCCTCTCACTTCAAACTTCCCTTCAGAATTTGAAAAAACGTAGATGATTTGGAAAGGATAATTCGTGTAGCCTAAGCCTCCAGGGAATACTGCGACCATGGCGTTTGGAAGCGGAGTGTACCATCCTTTAGTAATGTTGAACGTTAACGTCCTGCCGTACACCCTGATGAACCCGGCTACATCCGTAGCTCCGGCTGCGATGAGAGTTCTACTCTTTCCTGTGACTGCCGGAGACACCTGGTCCCACCTGATACCCCAGTCTCTTGAGTTGGAAAGCTCATGAATTATAGCTAGGCTCAGGTAAACCTGGGGCCAAAGATTATCGTATTGAACATCCTGGCTCAGCGGCAACCCCCAGAAGAAGTCTAGAGTTCTACCAGTCTTTATGGTAAAGCCCAATCCATGAGCCATGGATAATGGCTCAGAATCTAGAATGAAGGGGGATGCTTGAGACCCCCACCAAGCATTCGTGGGAAAACCATAGGTTACTTCTACGGGGCTTACTTCCTTGCTAAAAGCATTCACTATATCCATAAGCTTTGTCTGCAACCATCCAGTCCATCTGGCTTGAACAGTCGTGCTCCCATATCTATAGAAGAACCCTTGACTGAGAAAAGATATGCTCTTCGAGCTTGTCGAAAAATCCATATTGATCTGTAGCCAAATCTTAGTATGGCCCTCGACAACACTATTATTATAGAAAAACTCGTCCACAAAAGCCCTAGAGCCTGCAAGAGCCTCATAGTGGCCGGAGAAAGCAACGAACCAGATTGTCCTTTTAGGCTTCTGACTTGAAAAAATTCGCGCGAATTCTAATAGGGCTGAAATCGATACCGCCTCATCTTTTGAAGATGCCAGTGCAGGAACGACGGACCAAGTGTCATAGTGGGTTGAAACAACAATTACGTCATTCGGGTAATCCGTTCCCTCTAACACGCCAATTATGTTTTGACCGACCACGTTTTTAAAAGCCATATTGTTTACGATGGTAGCTTCGATTTCACCATTATTCTCCTCAAGCAAGTTTAAAATGAATGAAGCATCGTTTCTAGAAATGTAAAGCCTTGGCAAGTATACGGGAGTAAGTAGGAACTTCGACCTGGCTTCCGCATAGTTGCTCTCCTCAGGCTCGATGAAGACGACTCCTTTTGCCCCGAATGCAGCGGCCTGAATCCAATTATCCCCACTGTTGAAATCCATCAGGACGATCGATCCGTTTACAGGCTTACCTTTAAGGGCTTGATAACTCCCATCCCTCGCGTAAAATAGTTTGCCTGAAACACCTTCCGGGGGAGTCTTACAGGTCTGTACAAGATTCGGCCACATTGAAAAAGCCTTTATTCTATAAGAGCGATCCTTAGTTTTCAAAACGATGTAGTCGTCACCATCTATTGGACTTACCACAGTGTAATTCTGAACTATTACCTTTAACCCCAATTCTTGAAACCTTTCAGCCACGTATTTCGAAGCCTTATAGAAATCCGGATAACCGGTTACTCTAGAACTCAGGGAGGAAAAGAACTCTAAATGCTCAACGAGTCGCGATTTATCAAAATTGGATAAAACCGTTTTAAAGGATTCAACATCGTCCACCTGGGCTTTCACGCTGGAGAAGGATTCCATACTGGTGAGCAGAACCGCACTTATTAAGACCAAGAACGCGAAAACGTGTCCCCCGCCTTCCCGCCTACCTTTATCAATTCTCATTAGCGATATTCCCACCTCTTCTAATACCTCGAAGCAAGTGTTTTATGAGAAAAAGAGTTTTTAAAGTTTTCTGATTAAAATCTTCCTAGCCACGCTGGTAGCGATACACTGAAGAAAGTGATCAAAGCTCCGAATAGCACTAGAGCACCGAAGCCCATGCCAATCCCCATTGCTATCGGCATCCATTTCTCTTCGAACACTCTTGAACCGCCGAATTTAAGCACTGCATATTTTACGATAAAGGCTACGAGCCAAGCGGGCCAGAATCCCTCAGGCAGCATCATTAGACCAACCGGATTTATGAAGAACCATCTGAACCTTGACCTAAGAGTATAGCACGCGAAGACGAAGATCGTGCCCACTATAGTGTAGGTCCATGTCTCCGCAACGGTTACGGCTGGTGGCGTACCGTAAGTGTAACTGTAAATCGTCGGCAGCATCCAAACGTCGTATTGTATCGAGTTGATCCTAGAGTATCCTCCGAAGCTCGTCATAAACCATGGCCATATAAAGTAGGCAGCAACAGCAGTGACTACTATAGAGGTTAACGCAACATAGAGTATTTCCTTGTAGCTCGTATTAGTTGCCTCACCTATTTTGAAGGACATGAAGCCCCAGTGTATGTTCATCGGGCTCATCCTGGAACCAGCTAACCCTAAGGAAGTATACATTAACATGGCGTTGAATGCTTCCGGAGAGGGTCTTCCACCCCATTGACCTAGAAAAGTACCTACGTCGAAAACTATGCCTTGGTAGGCGCCACCGTAAGGATAGAAGTGTTGCTCTCCCATCATCCTTATCCAAGCGAACATGATGAAGACATAGAATATCGGGATGAATATCGCCATAACTATGGGTGTCCCCGCTACTGCGAATAGTATGATCTGGATCACCAATGTTCCTATGGCGCCGAAAGCTATAAGCCTGTATGGGATTCCGCCTAAATCTCCACCTTCCCCAGAAATTCCTTTTCTAAGAATTTCAAGAATATACTTATAGCACTTGAAAACCACGTATAAGGCTATGCCAACGGAAACAAGAGCGTCGAACTGGGCCCACTTGAACACTCCGAGCGAGTATGGATACGCAGACTCGTTTCCGGCGCCTGGTGTGAATGGGTTTATTCCTAATCTGACAGCTACTGTTTGGAATAAAACTCCCCAGATAAACCACCATAGGGTGGCCGTTGCTAACACGTCTAACGGAATCAATTGTCCTATGGAAAAAGCATCGATAACATAAAAGTTGCCGACGAGTAATGCCCCAGGTAGTGGACCAGAGGTTATACTTAAGAGGTTCACCGGCCAGTTGGCTAATGCGTTGCCTCCGAAGGCCAGTGGCCAGAAGTTTATCACCTGTCCAGGGACTGAAAGCAGCATTCCTATGACTAGCCCTATGTAGAAGAACTTTACGCTGCCAATTTTCAGGTTGAACAAGTTAGGCTTACTATCGCTTGTCGAGGTGAAATTGTTTATCATGAAGCTTACTGGCATAACCCAGGGAAATGGCAGTCTTTCTACTTCCATTAGCGGTCTTATAAGCATAGTGCCCCAGAACCACAGGGTTGAGAATTCGACGATTGACCAGACTATCCAGAAGAGAATTGGCACTATCCATGGATCCAGATTGAAGACGCCACCGTACCAGAACGCGTTCATCACAGCAGGGTCTTTTGGCACCACGAAAGGCGGAACTTTCTCGTAGAAAACCTCTTTATACGTTTCTGTGTTTAGACCCGTTGTTGCATGCGCGATGCTCCAATTTGTTATTGGTGTAGTAGTCCAATAACCTATTCCCTGCGCAGCATAGTAGCTGCCAGCAGTTATATAGCAGATTACGAAGAATAGTGTAAGCTCCTGGGGGGAGAGCCTAAGCCTTCCAGAGAGTTTAGAGAGCGCATAGATTATTACCAGATTCCAGAAGAATGGCAGCGGGAATATTAACGGGTAGTTCCACCAGGCTCCGAAGCCCTGCATAACAAGGTTTAGGAAGTATCCTATGGGAGGGATGAGTATTGCAGAGATTATGATCCATGTTTTCAGGCCAGAAGGCTTAACCTTTTCGGTCGGTACTGATTCGCCCAACCTCTATCACCTTTTTACTGCAGAAAATAATTCTTTTTCATAAATATAAAGCTTACTCGCGCGCGCTATTAGAAATCAAATTTAAAATAGTCTGAAGCAAGCCTTTTCTGATTGCGGAGAGCTTGCTAGTCTAAATTAAATTAGTTTAAACCGGTTTTGTTGAAATAATGGTGACGTTTGGCGAAAAGCTGCTGCCTTCAAGCCTTTTCTGCCTTCAAGAGTCTTTTTTAAGCAGTAATTATTGTCAAAATCGAGAATAGACCCATTAAGTTTTTATACTTAATAGTGAAAGTGGCGAGCATGAATTCTAGAGAGAGATTTTTGAAGGCTTTGGCTAGGGAGGAACCCGACAGGGTTCCGCTGTGGGAGTTGATAATAAATGTTCCAGTCATAGAGGCTTTGCTCCCGGGAAGAAGCTATGCCGACTTCGTTGAGTGGGCTGGGTTGGACGGTATAACTACAGGTGAAAACCAGAAGTTTATGAAGGATGGAGAGTATCTGGTGGACGAGTGGGGAATAAAATGGCAGACTAGCACTGGCGAGGTTAGTTATCCTGCCGGAGGCCCGATAAGGGAGCTGAGTGACTTGAACAAGTATTCTCCTCCGGATCCGGATGCGGACTGGAGGTTAAGCACACTGGAAGCATACATCGACAGGTTTGAAGGAGAAAAGGCAATAGTGTTTCTAGGTCATGAAACGTTTGAATTCTCTCACTACTTAGTCGGAGGCTTGCAAAACCTCTTCATCCATTATCATAAGAACAAGGATTTCGTCCACCGGATGAGTGAAATTATTTCCGATTACAAGTGCAGGGTTATCGAGAGAGCCATCAGGGCAGGAGCAGATGTAGTATTGACTGGAGACGACTATGCTAATAGGAAGGCGCCGCTCATGTCGAGAAAACAGTTCGAAGAATTTGTACTACCCTACTTAAGAAAAGCTGTTCAAACAGCTAAAAAGCATGGAATACCATTCGTAAAACATACTGATGGAAATCTTTGGCCAATTATAGACATGATCATAGACTCCGGGATCGATGCGCTTGACCCAATAGAACCGATAGCAGGGATGGATATAGGAGAGGTAAAGGAAAAATATGGTAAAAGGATAGCTGTTATTGGAAATGTTGATTGCTCCTATGTTCTTACTTTTGGCAGCGAGGAGGAGGTTGAAGAGGCAGTAAAAGAAACGATTGCAAAAGCCTCCCCGGGCGGGGGGCACATCATAGCATCAAGTAACAGTATCCATCCAGCCGTGAAACCGTCTAACTACCTGCTAATGTTAAAACTGGCAAGGAAATACGGTGTTTACCCGATTGATGAAAAGCTGATCGAACAGTATAAGAGTAAAAAGTATATAGCTAAATACTTAGGCTAGATACTCTGCTGGAAAATCCTCCTCTAGAGGCAGTGAAACTGATTTCTTTCTTAGAATGGAGATGACTCCAGCTATCGCTAATTCTAATGCCTTTCTCCCGTCTTCCCCCGAAACTGGGACAGGCTTGTCTTCTTTTACACATTCTTTGAAAGCTTCAAGTTCAAGGAAGTACGGATCTTTGGCTTCCAAGATGATTCTTTGCCTTTTTACTGACCCTCCGGTTAAGAAGATGTCGATTTGTTTAGGATTGTCACTACCTATCCGAATCAATCCCTTGGTACCGATAACCTCCAGATTATAGCTGAAAGGATAACCTTCAGGCATTATCCAACTTCCTTCCACGTAAGCACCAAGCTTGTTTTTAAACAAGATGAAGGCTCTAGTATGATCATGAGAATAAGCCCTTCTTACTAAGGTTCCGCCCTGAGCATATATCTCTACAGCGTTCCCAAAAGTCCATATGAAGAAGTCAAGATCGTGAATACTAGTGTCTATGAAAACACCACCTCCCTTGTTGGGATCATTGTGCCAATCTTTCCATACGGAAAAATTATGAGCAATCAGACGATTGGCTTTTGCAAAAACAGGCATTCCAATTTCACCATTCATTATTAAACTCCTGGCCATTATGTATTCAGCCCAGAATCTGAGAACATGAGCAACCATAAGTTTTATTCCGGCATTCCTAGCCTTGTTAATCATGCTTTCGGCATCTTTAAGTTTTAATGCTATTGGTTTTTCAACAATAACATTCTTCCCATATTCTAGTGCAGTCTCCACGATCTCTTTGTGCGTATAGGTTGGGGTGCACACATCCAATATATCTACAGAGCTGTCCTTTAAAACTGGGTCGAGGTTTTCGTAAAAATTCGGTATATGAAATTTTTCACTCATCTGCTTAGCCCTCTCTCTTTCCACATCTACGCATGCTAAAAGTTCTACACCACTTATAGATTTCCAGCGGTCAATGTGAACCTGCCCTATGTTTCCACAACCGATAACGGCCACTTTTAAGTCACTCATTTCATCTCAGAAAAACCCTCTTAGAATATAAATTTTACTCCTACGCATATCAACCGTATGGGATAGGGATGTGTCTCCACTAACTCACTCACACTTATATTAATATTAAAATTATAAATTCATCTTTACTAACTATACGTGACTGTGGTTTTTTAAAATAAAAAAAGTTTTCGGATTAAAACCTAGCGAACCATGCGGGCAAAGCTGTACCGAAGAAAGTTATCAAGGCGCCGAAGAGCACTAAGCCGCCGAAGCCTATGCAGGCTCCCGTTGCCATTGGCAGCCATCTTTCTTCAAAAACTCTTGCACCGCCGAACTTGAGAACCGCATACTTTATAACGAAGGCTACAAGCCAAGTTGGCCACCACCCGTTCGGGAGCATCAGCATTCCTATCGGGTTTATGAAGAACCAGGTGAATCTAGCTCTTAAGAAGTAGATCAGCGGTGTGACGACTATTCCGAGCAATGCATAGCCCCAAGTTTCTTCTACTGTGAGGGCTGGAGGAGTACCGTATGTCCAGTTGTATATTCCTGGGAGAGACCAGTCATTGTAGCTTATCGAGTTGATTCTAGAATATCCTCCGAAGCTCGTCATGAACCATGGCCATATGAAGTAGACCGCAACTAGCGTTGAAAGCAGCGAGATTATGGTGATGTAGAGAACTTCCTTTCCTGACGTGTTGGTCTCGTAAGCCATCTTGTAGGATTTGAATCCATGGTGCATCGCCATGGAGCTCATTCTTAACCCTGTGCCATAGCTGTAATACATCAGTATCGTGTTGAAAGCTGCTGGAGATGGTCTGGGGCCCCACTGGCCTAGGAAAGTGCCTGTGTCAAACACTAGGTATGAATAGGTGTCTACGCTTGGCATGAACTCCTCAACTTCACCCATCATCCTTGTCCATCCAAACATGTAGAAAATGAAGAATAGCGGTATGAATATGGCCATGATTATCGGCGAACCTGTGACGGTGAACAGGATGACTTGAAGCAGGTATGTGCCTATGGCTCCCCAGGCTAGGAGTCTATAGGAAACTCCATCGTCCTCAGCCTTTTCCCCCTTCAGACCCTTCTTGAAGATTTCCAAAATATGCTGCCTATACTTGACCACAACGGTAGCAGCCAGACCTAGTGATAGACCTATCCAGGAAAACTGCATCCATTTAAATGGGCCCAGGTTCCAAGGATATGCAAACTCGTTACCTGCTCCCGGTGTGAATGGGGCTAGGCCGGTTCTAACAGCTAAAGTTTGATAGATTACACCGAAGACAAACCAGTAAAGAACTGCTGTGGCCAGTGCATCTAAAGGTATGAACTGTGCTACGAACACGTCAGTGACATAAAGGTTGCCGGAAGTTAATGCTCCGGGCAATGGGCCAGATGTTATAGCCAAAAGGTCTACTGGCCAGTTTGTGAGGGCATTGCCTCCGAAGGCCAGTGGCCAGAAGTTTATCACCTGCCCCGGAATCGAGAGCAATGCTCCAATTATGAAGCCTATCCAGAAGAGCTTCGTCAACCTAAGTCTAAAGTTGAAGAGAATGGGAGTTCCCTCTTCTTCCTCCGTGTAGTATTTAACAAGATACGTGTGAGGCGCTATGCCTGGGAAAGGCAGTCTCTCAGTTTCGACTAATGGCTTTCTAAGGAAATAACCCCATATTGCCATTCCAATGAATTGCCCTATTCCCCAGACTATCCAGAAGAGAATTGGAACTAGCCAAGGACCTAGGTTGAAGGTGCCGCCATACCAGAAGGCACGCATCACCACGGGATCCTTAGGGACAATGAAGGCAGGGACTTTCTCATAGAAGACACTTTGGTATGCTTCGTTATTTAATCCAGAGGTTGAGAAACCTATGTTCCAATGTGGAAGCGGAGTGGTGGTCCAATAGCCGAATCCGTATGCAGCATACATTCCACCTGCTGTTATGAAGCATACCACGAAGAATAATGTGACCTCCTGTGGGGAAAGCTTAAAACTTTTAGACATTTTGGTTAGTAAGTAGAATATTACTATATGCCAGAAGAATGGCAACGGGAATATTAATGGATAGTTCCACCATGCTCCGAAGCCCTGTATTATTAGGTTTAGAAAGTATCCTACTGGAGGAATCAGTATTGCGGAAATTATGATCCATGTTTTCAGGCCAGAAGGCTTAACCCTTTCCTTTGGAGCTGTTTCCCCCAACTTCTATCACCTTTTCACGCAAAAAAGTAATTTCCATCCGTAAATATAAAGCTTACTCCCATTATTTTCCCATAATAGGCGATGGAGCAAAAAGATTGAAGATGAAAAAGCGTCGGCACTTAGTTTTAAGCCATTTTGCATGCCTCGTCACACGCAAGCCATTAAAGCGATAGTCATTAATCGCCCGCGATTCTCCTGTAAATGTAAAAGATGATGATTCCAGTCAACCCTATGATTATCAGCAGCAACGGGGGAGACAGGAAATCTCCCAGTGTTTGCACGATCAACCAAACAATCCCGATGAATAATATTGCGAGAAAAACCACGAGCACGATGCCAGCCTTATCACCGCTCAAGCCGGACACTCAACCTGTTTTTATAAATTATTGCTTTATTAACCTTATGAAGTGAATCCGACTGAAACAATAAGGATGGAAGCATACTTGATGAGCATCAGTTGAAAGACCGAAAAGCCATTTCCATAGGGCTTGATGGAGGAAAGCTTGTAACACGCGTCCTTTTTCTAGCCGGGCAAATTAATTAAGGTAGTAGGCATCGTGCTGAGAAAGGCTTATGAATCGCACGCCCACTAAATCATATTTAATCCGTCGCTATCGTAGAATTAGAAATTCGACACTTATTAAAGCTTAAATAATACGGTCGTCGATAAATGCCGATGAAAGTTGGAGATATTCGATAGTTTCTCTAAGTCTGTCGACTATGTTTCGAAGCTGTTGTCAAGAGGATCGGAGCTCATAGTAATGATAATAGTCAACATAATTCCGATAGTCAACTTCATCTTCCTAGGCTACTGCGCCAAGATTTTTAAAGAGGGCCCCGCTAAGGAAGAGCCGCCGAAGTTCGAGAATTTCGGAGAACTCTTTTGGGGCGGGTTAAAGATATTCATCGTAGGGCTATTGTGGGCATTACTTCCGATACTAATACTCGTGGTGGCGTTCATCTTGGTCGCACCCTGGTACTGGATTGGCGGCGGGCTTGGTTTCGCTCGACTCGGAGTCACGCTGATCATCGCCATATTCATAGCACTCCTAGCCGGCATAGCCGTAGGGATATTTGGAGTAATAGGTCTCCTTCTCACTGCGAAGACCGGGGAAATAGCTAAAGGGTTTTCCTTCCAGCAGATAATGGCGGTGATAAACAGCGTCGGCTTCGCAAACCATGTTATCTGGGTTATTGTGGCAGCCATCATAGCGTTCATAGTGGGCATGTTGGGCACGGTTCCGCTGATCGGCTGGCTCATAGCCTTAGTCGTATCACCCCTGCTTGCAACCTTCCTAGTCAGAGCAGCAACACTCTTTTACTCGGACGCTGTTGAAAAAACCCTGCTTCCCCCACCGCCCCCGCCTCCGCCGCCCGTTTAACACCCTGTTCAAGAGTTCCTCCCCCGCAAGCCTGATCGGAATATTCTTTCTCCGGCTCTTGCAGCGCTTAACCTGCTTCCACAACCATGGCGGGCAGTCGACCATGCGGCAAAAAACATGGTGCTTCAGATATTCTTCCAACCCCTTCCTCGCGGCTAAACCTGGCGGCAATTCTGCATAAATGTTTTTTTAAATCAGAAGGCGTTTTTCCTAATAATCATGGAAGACTGGGTTAGGAGGATTTTCATAGAAAGGGCTGATCTCTTTCTTAAAATTATGGACGAGAGATGGCCTAGAACAGAGGTTCTCGTCGACGGGATGATAAGGCTGCTTAAGGATTTCAGCATTGAAAGCGGAAGAGTCTTAGACCTGTGTTGCGGAAACGGGAGGGTTGCAATATCCTTCGCCAAAAAGGGTTTCACAGCCGTAGGTATAGACTTATCCCCCACGTTTATAGAGGACGCTAAAGCGAGGGCGAG
>JAWCMB010000037.1:0-16619 GCA_038850115.1 Thermoproteota archaeon | reverse complement strand
TCATGCAGTATCTCCAGCGGCCCAGCAGTTAGGCTGCTGGATTTAACTGGAGACACGCATGACCGGCTACGGGCGCTTTAAGCTCAGTAAAAGCCCCCACCACTCGGGGAGCGGGTATTACCGCGGCGGCTGACACCCGACTTACCCTCCCCTTATTCCCACAGCTTTTTAGACTGTGGAAAAGCCATCCTCAGCGGATGGCACTCGGGATGGCTTTGTCACGCTTTCGCGCATTGCAAAAGTTTCGTACCTGCTGCGCCCCGTAGGGCCTGGGGCCTTGTCTCAGTCCCCATCTTCGGGCTCCCCCTCTCAGGGCCCGTACCGGTCTTAGGCTTGGTGAGCCGTTACCTCACCAACAACCTGATCGGCCGTGGTCCCATTCGGAGCCGCCGAGCTAAGCATCGTTAACCCGGCCTTTCGACGAGAAGGTGTTCCAAGCCTCCTCGCCCATCCGGGATTAGCCGCAGTTTCCCAGCGGTTATCCCAGTGCCCCGAGTAGGTTAACCACGTATTGCTAAGCCGTACGCCGCTGCCCGCTGACCGGGCCGCACGACTCGCATGGCTTAGTCCCATCCCGATAGCGGTGGGGTCCGGCAGGATCAACCGGTTTAGGAGTTACGGTCTTGGGACGGTGGACTTTCCTTACATGTTCAACAGCATCAGACTCTTTCGAGTCCTCAAGATAGTGTGTCCACACATGGAGCCCCCTTCTCATACCTGGTGCATACCAGCGTCCAGGGGGCACGCCGTTCCAGTGTGGTCTGGAGTATAGTGAACCAGACGCTTATTTAAGCATTTCTAGTGTGTTAACGATTATTTAAAAAAGGCCTAGGGCATCGTTTCCGGAGGCGCTTAGCAGCTCTTCTCCAGTGGAAACCAAGCTGGCAGTGTTCCACGAGGAGCCGATGGCTCCGCCACCCTCTGTCAACGCTTACAGCTTAATTACCTCTAGCCGCCACCATCGCTTTATGAAGATTCGAACAGTGTTGGGCGACATCCCCCCTGAGGAGTTTGGGCTAGCGCTGGTGCATGAGCACATACTCTGCGATTTCATTGGGGCAGATAAGGTCAGCAGGAGCCGCTACGACCCGCGGGAAGCCTTCAACGTCATGCTGCCGTACTTGAACGAGATTAAGCAGGTGGGCGTATCCGGCTTCGTGGACTGCACGCCCGCGTTCATCGGAAGAGACCCGCGGTTGCTCGCCAGCCTTTCGAAAGCCTCGGGAATCCGTATTTTAACAAACACAGGCCTGTATAAGGAGCCTTTCCTGCCAAAGTATGCGTTCGAATACTCTGTTGAACAGTTGGCCAGCATGTGGGTCAGCGAGATCGAGCAGGGGGCTGAGGGAACACCTGTTAAAGCAGGCTTTGTGAAGATCGCTGTGAACCCGGGCCGCATAATCCCGATACAACGGAAAATCGTGAGGGCGGCTGCAAGATGCAGCCTGTCCACTGGCGCCGCAATAGTCTGCCACACCGCCAGCGGCGTAGCGGCGATGGAGCTTTTGAACATAACCTGCGAGGAGGGGCTTAACCCTGCTAGGGTGATAGTTGCACATTGCGATTCCGAGGAGGATTTGAATTATCATCTTGAAATACTGAGGCGGGGCGCGTGGGTTGAATACGATAACATTAGTGAAGCCACGTCTGCGAAAGTTTTAAGCATGATGCGGCTCCTGGTTGAGAACGGTTTCAGCAACAGGCTTCTCCTGTCTCAGGATGCGGGATGGTATAATGTGGGTGAGAACAGGGGAGGCAGTATTCGGCCATACAGTTACTTGGTTAAGCATTTCGTTCCACTCATACTGAGGAAAGGATTCAGTCGGAACTTGGTGGACGAGGTTTTAGTAAAGAACCCTGCTCAAGCTTTTCAAATGAGTTAAGAAAAAATGGACCGGAGGGGACTCGAACCCCTGACCCCCCGAGTGCAAGTCGGGTATTCTACCACTGAACTACCGGCCCCCGGCAAATAGGTTTTCCATCACTATATATAATGTTTTCTCCCCGACCTCCTGGTTGCTGGCTGAGTGGAGAGTAGGAGTGCTAAAAGTTTAAAACACCATGAAAACCCCGTTTAAAACGAGAACCCGTATTAAATGGCCGCTGTAGCGTAACCAGGCAGCGCGGTGGCCTGTGGAGCCACTTGTCCGAGTTCGAATCTCGGCAGCGGCCCTTGACCAGCATGATGGTTATTGGAAACAGGCCTCCTCTTGACGCGGATAAAGGGAAGCATCATGAATGGATTAGACGCGAGTGAAGAAAGTTTTTTTGAATATCTGATGGAGCAAGAATCAGCAACACGGAGACTACTGCCCCTGCTTTGGAAACTGTTTAATCTTCCTTTTAGGCCGCCGACTCCAGCTTTAAAGATTCGTGGTGTCAATCTTTAGAAGGGTTTTCGGCGAAAACGTTTTAAGCCTCCTTTTTCTAAAGATGCTGGTGAGCCTCGGTAACTCAGCCTGGTAGAGTGGCAGCCTTGTAAGCTGCAGGTCGAGGGTTCGAATCCCTCCCGAGGCTCTAGAAACTTCTAAGACTGAAGCTAAGCCAACATTTCTAAAGCTCTATCATGACTATTAGTGTTAGTAGTTATAGTGGCAGCTATTATGACCATAATGATCATCCATATTGTTCCCCCGCCTAAAAAGAACTAATAGACTGGGAAGCCTGGGCAATGGAGAAGCTCGTAATTTAAGCTGCAGCATGCGCTCCATTAGTAGAAAATTTAATTTCTGAATGGCTGCCTAACACATTAAGCCTGGACAAGGCAAGTCGACGATTAACCTGTTTTCTTAAGCGTAGCGTCTCCTGACGATTTTCGAAAATATTTGCGACGAAGCATCACGACCGCTAATAACAGTAGAATGTTCACGGCCAGTGAAACCTGGAAGTAGAGGTTTCTGGTAATCGATTTCAAATACTCTTCGATACCCTTTTCCTCCATTTGTTTTTGAGCAAAAATTTCCAGGTAGCCTCCTCTTGGACCTTGAAGCATCGCCTTAAGCTCAGAAGCATTGTCGTCGAAGAAAAAGAACGCTGAGTTGAAATTAAATGATACAGAGAAGTTGCAGTCCAGTTTAGAAGGGATTTTAAATATGGCGGCAATATTGTTCTCGTTCAGGAGCCATTCAGCACATGCATGCTTCGTGTAAATGTCATAGCTGAATCTGGTGGGAACATGTTTAAACTTGTAAGGATAAATCCTGACTAAGGCGGAAAGCAAATTCTCCTTTTCCTTGCTTCTCGTCGTGAGTAAGCCCATCGAGTCATCATCCCTCCAGTAGGACCACCAGCAGGAACCAACCATATATTTGTCGAATATGTTCATGAAATCTCTCACCCATTCATGCGCCCGGGCTGCTGCAGAACCCACTCCGAACTCGCCAATAAACAGTGGAACATTCCATGTTAAAGAAAGATTATAGCTCACTAGGAAGTCGGCTTCAAGTCTGCTTGAATCACCGTTGTAGCCTGTTTTTCCATCCCAAGTTCCCCCAGTATAAAGATGCGTTGAGAGAACAAGGTTATCATCATTAATCCTATGCCACTGCTTTATCCCTCCACCCCAAGGTGGCTCTACCATTACGCAGTGCTTACGGTCCACCTCCCTGATATAATCTATAGCACGCTGGTAAAAGGCCTGTAGAACTCCTAGGAAAGAGGCTTCGCTCATCAACCCATAGTTAACATTAGGCTCGTTAAATATGTCGTAAGCGAAAACTATGGGATTGTCTCCATACCTGCTCGCTACATAGCGCCACATTTTGAAAAACCGGTCTTGAAGCGTTTCATTCTTGAAGAAGCCTATTTTAGCTTGATCTTGGCTGGAATACTGTTTGACAGCCCAGTCGGGAAGCCCGTTTCCTCCGAATCTCGGCGCCCAGTTCCATTGGTGCATGTCTAGTATTACGTATAGACCATGTTTCCTACACCATGAAACCACCTTGTCTACTGTTGCCAAGTAAGTATCATCGTAGAAACCTTCCTTTGGTTCGATATAGTTCCATGCTATCGGGAGCCTAACAACGTTAAAACCCCAGTTCTTCATTCTTATGAAGTCTTCTTCAGAATGATAGAACCAGCCGAACTCCATACCCATGTAGTTTGCGCCCCGGAGAAGTACAGCATTCCCATCCTCGTCGACAATCCATCTGCCACATGCTTTTAACCAGCAGACTTTTTCAGCTTCCGAGTTTTTCGGAAAGCTTTTCATCCAAATACTGCTGTAGGAAAGAAGGAGGGGAACCATAAGAAGTACTGGGACCCTTAACATGACTACTTCTTAGCCAACGAAGTCCAGCCATATAAAAACTTAATTACGTGGGAAAGCCCCAGGTGGGCTTCGAACCCACGGCCTCCTCCGTTAGCGCTTTTAGCATTACCAAGGAGGCGCTCTAACCAGGCTGAGCTACTGGGGCTGCAATAATCTTGCTTTCAGGCTGTTTTAAGCTTTTCAGGGTTTAGCTCCTACTGATGCTGTGTTTACGCTCGTGCGGCTGAGTCATGTTCCCGGCAGCTTTTGACACCCGGGGTGTTTCCCGTTGTGGTGCGCAACTTTTTCCAGAATTTTTCTGAATAAACTAGTAAAGAAGATTGTATTGAAACCAATATAAAAAGCCATATAAGTCAGTCCCTGCAGTGGAAATGATGCTAAAGATGCTTGTACAAGATGTCAAGGGTGAGGAGTTTTCGGAATCCGAGACCCTTGTTTCCGAGGTTCTTGAAATAATGGAGATGATGAAAATCGTTAGGAAGAGGATTGCTGCGTCGAAAAACGGTGGAAGCGAGGATCCTCCTAATGCGGATGTTGAAAAATTAGAGTCTCTCCTCCAAACTCTCAGGCTTGAGATGGTTAAAAGAAGCATACTGCTCGCGCAGAAACACGGCATAGGGTTTAAGCCTCCAGCGGCCCCTGCCCTTTTAAACGGCGGCAGCAAGCATGCTTCCAAGGAGCCTGACTTCATACTGGGTGACTTGTCGAGGCTTGAAGAAGAGTTGAACAAAGCTTACCGTGCCGCGAGAGAAACCTTAAGCAATCTGGGCCGGCTGGTTTGAAGAGATGAGCAGAAGCCTTGCCGATCTGAGGAGGCTGGCGTGTGAAAGGGCCCTATCTCACATCAAACCCGGTATGATCGTGGGACTTGGCTCTGGAAGCACGATCGGAGACTCTTTTATTCCGCTGCTGGTTGAGAAAGTTAGGATGGGAAGCCTTAGGGACCTTTCCCTAGTCCCATCCTCCCGTCAAATAGAGTTTAGGCTTCTGGAGGAAGGTTTGAAAACGACAAGCCTTAACCAGATAGATTATTTGGACATCGTAGTAGATAGTGCCGATCTTGTCGAAAAGGGATCGCTGACGGCGATAAAGGGCGGAGGAGGCGCTCTGCTCCTGGAGAAGGTTCTGAGCTCAGTCTCTAATAAGGTGGTGCTGGTTCTTGATGAAAGGAAGGTTGTTGAAAAGGTTCCACCAGGCTTCCCGATCCCTGTTGAGGTTCTTCAAGACCTGGTTCTTCTAGTCAAGAAGAGGATTGAGAAGACTCTGGGGATTAGCGCCCGGATCAGAACGGGGAGCGGCAAGGTTGGGCCAATAATAACCGACTCTGGAAACGCTATCATAGATGTTCCTCTGCCGGAGAACCGGGGTTTAGACTGGCTTGATGATTTTTTCAACAGTATTCCAGGGATTCTGGAGAACGGTATCTTTAAAGGCATCGTAAGCTATGCTTATGTAGGGACGGGTAGAGGAGTATCAGAGCTAGAGGGGAGAAGAAGTTAGGGATGGAGTCTGTGGGCAGTATGGAGAGGGTGAGGCTTCTGCTCAGAGAGTCATTGACGGACATAGACCTAGTCTCATATGATCTCGACAAGATCGTTAGGAACTTGAAGAAGAAGGACAGCGAGTATCTTGAGAAGATAAGCTTTCTTCTGGAGAAGAACGATCATGATAGAGCTAAGGCTTACGCTGAGGAAATAGCCATGCTCAGAAGGGTTGCGAAACTGATTTACCAGTCCAGCCTACTCGTGCTAACTATTAAGCTTAGACTCGAAACCCTCGTGGAGTCAGAGGAGCTTTACGGTATGCTTCCTCAGCTGGCGAGACTACTTTCCAGGATAAGTGAAACAAACCCGCTGCCAAACCTTGAGAAAGAGTTTACTGGGGTTAAGACGAAGCTTGAGGAGGCAGCTTCCATAATAACTAAGACGACTGATGTTAAGACGGAGACTGTCGACGTTGAAGTTGAGAGAGTTATTAAGGAGGCTGAAAGGCTTGCTTTGATGAAGCTCGAAAACACTTTCCCAAAGGTGCCGAGCCCTGAACTTAGGGAAGAGGCTAAGCAAAGGGTTTTGGAGTATCTTAGGGCGAACATGGATTCCTTCAGCATAGAGAAGTGTGCGAAAGACCTTTCAATGGAAAAGAACGAGGTTGAAGGCCTTTTGAACGAGCTCGTTAGGGAGAAGAAGGTAGTGATAAAAAGCGGCGAGGAGGAGCTTGCCTAAACAGAACCTCTTTCCTTCCTCCATTCCTCCATCTTAGCCAAATTCTCTTTGCCTATGCTGCTACCCCTGTTCCTTATCGCTTTAACAAGATCCTCCATGCTCACGGGTCTAGGATTCCCCTTCATAGGATCACCCTGTTCAAAGAATTCTTCTATTGTCATTTTAAAAGCGTCCTTACATATGTTCTCAATATCGTGGGCAGAATATCCTTCAGTTAAATGTGCAAGCTCATCATAGTTTATCGGCGGCTTAAGACTAAGCTTAGAAGTGAAGTACATAAACAGCCTCTTCCTAGCCCTGATGTCTGGAGGAGGAACATAAAGCCTCTCTTCAAACCTCCTTAGGAATGAGTCTGGGAGGAGCCAAGGGTTGTTCGTGGCTGCTATCACGTAAACGTGTTCAACGCGCCCCTTGCTCGCGAGACCATCCATCTCCTGTTGCAGCTGAAGCCTCGCTCTCGACTCTCCGCCAGTTTCATAAATATGGGTTCCTACGATGCTTTCAACCTCGTCTATGAAAAGTATAGCCGGCTCGCTAGAGCTGCTGCTCCTCCTCGCGTGCTCGAAAAGCTTAGATATGTTTTTCTCAGATTCGCCGAGCCATTTCGAAAGTATCGAGGAGGCTTTAACCAAGTAGAAGGTTGCCCTAATGCTGTTCGCCAAGGCTGCTGCTAAAAGTGTTTTACCGCATCCGGGAGGACCGTAGAAAAGAATCCCCGTAGACCAGGGCAGCTTGTAGACATCCGGGCGGATTGTAGGGAATATTACGTTAACATAGAGCTTCTTTTTAGCCTCCTCTAGATCGATTATGTCCTCCCATCTCACCGAGGGCTTCTCTATGAGGACGACGTCCTGGAGCCACTTGTCCTCACCTTCTTTAGACTCAGTTTTATTAATGTAAACAACCTCATCCCTCTTCCTAATAAGGCCGTCCAGCTTCTCAACTCTTTTCTGGTATTCCCTTATCCTGTCCAAGTAGACTCTTTTAATACTGTCGTTATCGGTTAATGTATAAAGCTGCATAAGTATTTCAATCGTCTCCCTGTAAAGCTTTAGAGCAGACTTGTAGTCTCCCTGACTATCTACAGTGACTGCTTCGTGAGCCTTTCTTATCGCAGTTTTCTCAAGCTCGCTTCGCCAGCTCAAGCTGGACACTTTTCCTTCCTAGTTAACCCTCATAAAGGATTCCTATTAAGTTTTATCTACTTTAAAATAAAGTTTTATACATAAAATATTTAAGCCACGGTATAGAGCGCTTAGTGATAAAGATGAGCCCGTTATTCGGCAGGAAACAGCCTCAACCGCCTCCGCAACCTGCGGACCAGCATGCGTTTCAAGACACCTTGAGGGAAGCAGTCGCCATGCTTAAGATTCAGGAGCAGAACCTTGACCGTATCTATCACAGGATTAAGACTAGAGACGAGCAGCTTTTCAAAGAAGTTGAGAAAGCCCTGATCGAAAGAGACAATTCTCGTGCCTTAGTTTATGCGAACGAGGTTGCTCAGGTAAGGAAGATGGGTAAGATAATTCTCAGCAACAGGCTCGCCCTTGAACGAGTAATACTCAGGCTTGAAGACACTATAGACTTCAAGGAGACGCTGAAGGTCTTGGGTCCGATCGTCAATGTGGTTAACAAGGTTGGAAATGAGATAAGGAACGTTGCACCCCAGGTGGCTGATGGTCTTAGGCAGATAGAGGACATGATGAATCGTGTGCTAATACAGGCTGGCGAGATCTCTGGTTACGAGACCTATATTTCACCGGACAGCGAGGCAGACCAGATTTTGAAAGAGGCTTCAGTCCTAGCTTCGCAGAAAATGAAATCCAGCTTCCCTGAAATACCTGAGGCCGTTAGGCATCAGATGGAGGAAACCGGCTCCCAGTCTCCGTGAGGCTCAAGAGTTTCATCGACTGACGGGAAGCGGCGCGCGAAGCTTTAGTTCGGCTTATTTTTTTAAAAAGTAAGTATTCGCCTTTCGAAGCAGGCCCCCGTGTCAGCCGGAGGCACTTGAATAGAAGACGAAGAACCCCTTATCTCTAACAGGCTTAAAGGTACTGCTGACAAAGGAAACTGATAAATAGGCACTCTAAACGAAGAGTATGTTCAATTCAGATGAGTGGGAAAATAGTCGTTTCAAGAGAGGAGATATTGCACTACTCCAAGCTTTGCAGAATCTCTCTGAGCAAGCCTGAGATTATAAGGCTTGAAAAAGATGTTAACGAAATATTGGATTACTTCAACATCATAAGGAGCCTACAGTTGGATGTGGAGCCCATGGCCTACGTGACTGGCCTTAATGAGCTTCTTAGAGAAGACGAGCCGGCTGAAATGCTTGCGGAGGAGGATGTTTTCAAGAACGCTGGAGAGAAGGATGAGAAATGGTTTGTGTCAGGCCAAGTTCTGGGTTAAGCGATTTTTTAGATCAAGGCTTGGATTCCGCCGACCCGGTTGAGAAAGTCTACAAGGCTCTTGAAAGAATTGAGAAGGCAAGAGGGCTGAACGCTTTCATAACAGTCGACAGCGAGAGCGTCATCAGGAGTGCGGAGGATCTTAAGCGTAGAATTATTGCGGGCGGGAAAACAGGCAGGCTAGCCGGCCTACTAGTCGCGGTTAAAGACAACATTTCCACGAAGGGTTTAAGGACAACATGTGCCTCAAGGATGCTTGAAAACTATGTTCCGGTTTATGATGCCACTGTTGTTGAGAAGATAAAGAGGGAGGATGGCATTATTATTGGAAAGACGAACATGGATGAGTTCGCAATGGGCTCAAGCACTGAAACCTCTCTCTTCGGCCCGACGAGAAACTTTTTCGACCATTCTAGGGTTTCCGGAGGAAGCAGCGGCGGAAGCGCGGTATCCCTCGCAACCGGGGCTGTGGAGCTTGCTCTCGGAAGCGACACCGGAGGGTCGATAAGGAATCCTGCAGCCTTCAACTCGGTGGTTGGGCTAAAGCCGACTTACGGCAGGGTTTCACGCTACGGTTTAATAGCCTACGCTAGCAGCCTTGACCAAATAGGGCCGATGGCAAGAGACACGTTGTCAACAGCCCTGCTGCTTCAAGTAATAGCCGGCGGTGACCCAAGGGATTTAACTACCTCAAGCCGAGACACCCCGAATTACGTTGAAGAAGCCACAGGTGGAACTAGGGGTCTGAGGATCGGCATTGTTAAAGAGGGTTTCATGAATATTGATGAGAAAATTTCAGGGAGGGTTTACGATGCTATAGGTGTTCTTGAGAAAACCGGGTGTTCGGTAGAGGAGGTATCGTTCCCCTTCCTGAAGTATGCTCTCCCAGCCTACTACATCATAGCCATGGCGGAGTGTTCAAGCAACCTTGCAAGGTTCGACGGGATCCGTTACGGAGGGAAGCGTGCCGAAGGCAAGTGGGAGGAGAGGATTGTTAAGACTAGGACGGAAGGCTTCGGGGAGGAGGTTAAGAGAAGAATATTCCTAGGGACCTTCGTGCTCTCCGCAGGCTATAAGGAGGATTTCTACATGAAGGCCTGCAGGGTCAGGAGGAAGATACACGATGATTTTAAGCTCCTGTTTAGAGACTTCGACGCTCTGGCGACGCCGACCATGCCCGTCCTCCCTTGGAGAATCGGGGAAATAGTGTCGCCGCTTGACATGTACATGATGGATTTTGAAACGGTAGCTGTCAACCTGGCTGGGCTTCCCGCAGTAAGTGTTCCAGCGGGCTTCGTCAACTCGCTTCCAGTGAGCCTTCAACTCATAGGGAACCATTTTGAAGAGGCAACCCTGCTAAGGCTATCCTACGCCTATGAGGGTGAAACAAGTTTCACCAGTTGGCTTAGAGCCTCCGGCTAGTCTGGGAAAGGGTTAAAAACAGTTTCAGCGTTCTTCCGGAGGATGGTTGAGAAAGCCCCTATGCTGCTAATACCTGGCCCGATAACCCTGCCGGAAAGGGTTTTGAGAGCAATGGCTAAACCCATCATAAACCATAGAGGTGAAGGGTTCCACGCTCTCTACGAGAAGGTTGAAGAAGGCTTGAAAAACGTTTTCAAAACTGAGAACAATGTCTATATTATAAGCGGCTCCGGGACTGCGGGTGTGGACATGGTTTTCCAGAATTTTGTCTACGAGAATGAAAGAATACTTATACCGGATTTCGGAGAATTCACCGGAAGGATTGTGGAGAATGCTTTGAAGGTTGGCGCTGAGCCCATCGTCGTTAAATCAGAATGGGGGAGCCTGCCAAGCTTAAGAAGCATAGTGGACGGGGTTGAGAACAATGATGTGGAAAGCATCTTCATAGTGCATAACGAGACCTCTACGGGAGTGACTTTCAGAATGATGGAGGAGGTTGCTAGCATTGCTAAGAAAAAGGGGATACTGGTTTTCGCGGACACTGTTTCAGACCTCGGTGTTGAACCTTTCTACACGGATAAGCTGGGTGTTGATGTCTGCGTGACTGCAAGCCAAAAGGGGCTCGGCGGGCCTCCAGGCCTATCCTTCGTCTCAGTGAGTGGAAAAGCGTTAGACAAGGGTTTGAACAATCCTAGAAAGAGAAGCTTCTACCTGGACATTGAGAAGATTCACAGATTCCACCTCAGGAAGGAGACTCCTTTCACACCCGCGGTGCCGTTGATATACGGCATGGCTGAAGCCCTTGAAATATTGAAAGAAGAAGGGTATGAGGAGCGGGTGAGGAGACATGCTGAGAACGCTAGAATTATATATGAATTCTTAGAGTCAGAGAACATCGAGGTTTTTCCACGTAATAAAGAACACTGGTCTACATCGATAATAGTTTTCAAAAATACGGGGCTTAATGCTGACGTGATAATCAGGAGGCTGTATGAAGAGTATGGGATACTGGTAGCAAGAGGAATGGGTAAGCTGAGGAATGTAACAACTAGAATAGGCAATGTAGGCTACGAGGGCAGGAGGGAGATAGAGTATTTCGTAGACTCGTTTAGAAAAGTGTTGAAGGATATTGGTAGACAACCTTGATTAAACGCGTGCAACATGCATAACCCTCATTTTTAAACGTACATCTCGAAGAACCAAGATGCATCGCTTAATTACTATTCTCGCCTAGGCCGCAAGTGTGATGAGCATGAGAACCGTTTTCAGCATGAGCTAAACAACACCACAACCTCCAACATATCCCCTCCAAAAGGAAGCAGAGACTCCTCAGATCCAAAAGCCTTATCTTGCCGGTATCCTTAAAAATATCCGTAAGATTAATATAATGCATAAAAGAAAAATATCTCTATGTCAAATCTTAATGCTGGAGTCATAGGTGTGGGATTTATTGGAGCAGCACATGTTGAGGCTTTGCGTAGACTTGGCATCAAAGTTATTGCTTTGTCAGGTTCAACAGAGGAGAGAGCAAAATCGAAAGCCAAGGAAATGGATATCCCGAAGGCCTATGGCGACTATCGGCAGCTCATAAACGATGACGAAGTTGACGTTGTTCACATCTGTGCCCCGAACTATCTTCATTACAGCATGGCGAAAGAAGCAGTCAAAGCAGAAAAGCATGTGGTCTGCGAAAAGCCCCTTGCAATGAATTCTAAGGAATCCGGCGATCTCGTGAACCTAGCAGCCAAGAGTAGCAAAATTCATTCCGTTTGTTATAATATCCGTTTTTATCCGCTTTGTCTTCTGGTCAGAGAAATGGTTAAAGAAGGAGACTTAGGCGATGTCTATTTTGTGACGGGATCCTACCTTCAAGACTGGCTTTTCTTTGATACAGACTGGAACTGGCGTGTTCTACCCGAGTTGGGTGGAGATCTACGTGCCGTGGCTGATATTGGCACCCATTGGTTGGACTTGATCAAAAGCATAACTGGGCTCGAGATAGTGAAGGTCTTCGCTGATATGAAGACATTCATCCCGGTGCGAAAGAAACCTAAAGTTGAGGTTAGTACATTCAAAGGTAAAGAGTTATCGTTCACCGAGCATGAAGAGTACGAAATAACCACGGAAGACTATGCAACTATATTGCTTGAGTTCTCCAATGGTGGGAGAGGTATCCTGACAGTATCCCAGATAGCCGCTGGCAGGAAAAACAAGCTAAGTTTTGAAATCTACGGTTCAAAGAAATCAGTAGTTTGGTCTTCAGAAACCCCCAACGAGCTATGGGTAGGATACAGAGAAAAACCCAACGAACTTATCATTAAAGATCCGTCTCTTCTATCAGGTGAAAGCAAGGAGTATGCATCATACCCTGGCGGACACACGGAGGGTTTTCCAGATACGTTTAAGCAGCTCTTCAAGTGCATTTACGACGCAATTTCGAAAGGCAGCCCGGAAAAGCCCCTCTACGCGACTTTTCTAGATGGACACAAGGAATTACTGCTTTGCGAAGCCATTAAAAAGAGCACCCGACAAGGCCAATGGGTGGAGGTGGAGGATTGAACATGAAAATCGGGTTTATGAGCGCTTGTCTACCCGAGCTAGCTTTTGAGGAGCTAGTTCGATGGGCCTCACAGAGCGGGTTCGACATGCTGGAAGTTGCATGTTGGCCCGCTGGTCCGCCTGAACGACGATACGCAGGCGTCACCCATATTGATGTTGTAAACTTGACGGGTGAGAGGGTAATTTCTATCAAAGAACTCTTGAATGAGAACGGAATAGCCCTATCGTCACTCGGGTACTATCCTAATATTCTGACCGCGGAGGAAAAGAGCAGAGAATACTACATTAACCATTTGAAGAAAGTCATTGACGCAGCAAATCGCCTAGATGTAAAGGTAGTGGGCACGTTTATTGGAAGAGACATGTACAAAAGCGTTGAAGACAACCTCAAGCTCTATGAGAAAGTCTGGCCCACCATCGTTAAGCACGCAGAAGAACGTGACGTGAAGTTAGCCATAGAGAACTGCCCCATGCAGTATCCAGAACACAGCCCTTGGCCCGGAAAAACAAATCTAGCCTTTTCACCGATGATTTGGAGGAAAATGTTTGAAATAATTCCGAGCAAGCATCTAGGCCTAAACTACGATCCGTCTCACCTGATCTGGCAACACATAGACTATATCGCGCCCATCAGGGAATTCAAGGATAAGATTTTTCATACACATGCGAAGGACACAAAGATAGAGTACAATCTGCTTAATGATGTAGGAATCTTCGGCGATTACTGGCACGTAGACAGGCTTCCAGGACTCGGAGATATAGACTGGCGGCGATACCTGGCGACCCTCTACGAGATCGGTTATGACGGAGTGATCAGCATCGAACATGAAGATAGAAACTGGGAATCCTCCGTAGAAAAGAAGAAAGAAGCACTACTATTCTCCAAGAAATACTTAAAGTTGTTCATGCCGTAAACTTGCGAATCATAAATAGCATGCGAAATAGTGGTTTCAAAGGAGCATGCGCTAAGTCTCCTTGGTTGACGGATATTTTTCCGAGTAATGCTTAAAGGAACCCCGCTACTCCGATTCCAATGAGAGCCAGGACCACGATTATAACCGCGAAGATTATTGCTGCGACAATGGCTATTACAAGGGCTTTCAACCATCCGCAGTCGAAGAAGTGTTTGATAAGTGCCAGCCAAATTATAAATGTAATAAGAGTCGCGACCCAGCCGCTGAGAAAAGCGCCAACGATCGAACCCAAGACCACTCCTAGAACGACTATCCAAATAGCGTCAGTAAACTTGGCCTTACCCTTTCCCGCGAGAACCCTACCCGCGATCCAAAGTACTGGAGCAACTATAATGATACTAACTATGATCTGAATCAAGATCCCAACTATATTCATCCCGTCTTCCTCTCCTCCGCCGAAGTAGAAACACCAATTCTTTTAAGCTTTATGGACTCGAAATCAATAGCGCTTACAGGAGGAGAAAGTTAGAAGCTTTCTCCCCCCAATGCTTTCAAGAAGCATATACTAAACTCTAGCGCACGCTATTCTCTAAATGCTTAACGTCTTTATAGGCACACATAGGATAATCTTAGCACGGGCTATAAATTGAGCTTCCTTCCTCATATAAACCAGTAAGTCAAATTATTCCTAAATAAAAAGTATCAATATATAACAGTGCTCATTATCGCGTGCTCGAATACTCAGCTAATTCATTGATCATCTTCTTCTAGGACCTCACTTTCTCATTGATGTTAACTGCCATATAGACGCCCCACTGTCTTCCATCCGGCCCCTACCCCGCCAGGTTCACACATATAAACTTCCAAAAAGGGTTTATTAAAAGATTTTGAGCCCCTTTGCTGAGTTTACTTGTCCAGCGATGAAGGGAGACCTTCTTTCCTTAAGTCCTCATCGATAAGAAGCGCACCCAAGCTTTCCTCAGCGCTTCTTCAGAGTTACGTCTGCATACTTTTCAGTTCTCCCTCCAGACTTCGGATTCGCTAACATGGGCTATGTGTAGAGAAGCCTCTTAAGACTCTCCTCCTTTACCTAAACGCGCGCTATAACTTATAAACATCACAATACCCTAGATTAACCATTCCCCTTTGAATCCACTATTCCTGCCATTAAGAGGATGCTCACCACTATTTCATATGTTATTTATAAGTAGGGAGTAAAAGCTTTATTTGGCCCTGCATTAACTTACTTCAGACGTCGGGGTAGCCAAACCTGGTTAAGGCGCGAGCCTGCTAAGCTCGTGGCCCCTGTGGGCCGTCCGGGTTCAAAAAGCGTTGCTTGAGATTCCCGGCCCCGACGTTTTTCAACCGGGTTTGAATAAGGCTGGTTGGTAGTTTGATTCCGAAGAATCCTTGTTTTAAATCGAGAGCCTTGCTTAATCGTATGGCCTGATGATGTTAACCTTGTTTTACTAAGATTCTCCCATTGATTAGGCAGAAAGAAAATCGTTTAATGTTTTAATACCCATAGCTGGTGTTTAGGCTTCGCATGGAAAAAAGGAAGGTTGTCAAGAGAGATGGTAGGATCGTGGATTTTGAGCCGGATAGGATTAGGAACGCTATCGCGAAGGCCATGGTGAGCGTGAAACAGTATGATGAGAAGGCTTTGGAGAAGGTTGTTAACTATGTTTTAAACGTTTTAAACGGAAAGTATGAGAGTGGTGAGACTCCGCATGTTGAGGATATTCAGGACGTGGTGGAGTTCGCCCTTATGAAGTTTGATCTTTACGATGTTGCTAAAGCCTATATTCTTTACAGGAAGGAGAGGGAAAGGGTAAGGGAGGAGAAGAAGGCTCTTTTGCAGAAAAGCTTTGTGGATGAGGTTGATAAGGAGTTTTCTGTTAACGCGATCAGGCTGCTTGTGAACCGTTACCTTCTTAAGGATGAGAATGGGAAGCTCGTGGAGTCACCTAAACAGTTGTTTCAAAGGGTTGCTTTAACCGTTGTAATACCGGATATTCTTCACGACCCGAGGGTTTTCTCCAGAGAGGGGGGTCTGCCGGCGTTCCCGAGGGAAGAGTTTAACGTCAGCCACTATGCGAACAAGCTTGGCTTAGGGAAGAGCAGTAATGGGTATGCTGCCACTTGGAACGAGCATCATTTGGAACGAATGAAGGCTCTTTACGACGAGCTTAACTCTCAAGGCAGGATGAGGGTTTCCTGGAGCGTTTTTCTCGGAATGCTTCTTTCAGGAGAGTTTGAAAACTACTATGAGAATTTCAAGGCTTATTATGATCTTATGGTTTCCAAGAAATTCCTGCCGAATTCTCCGACGCTGTTTAACGCTGGGACGAGGCTCGGCCAGCTTTCAGCCTGCTTCGTGCTGGATGTTGAGGACAATATTGAGTCTATTATGAATGCTGCAACCCAAGCGGCCATCATCTTCAAATCCGGCGGAGGCATTGGGATAAACTATTCTAAGCTGAGACCTGCAGGCGACATTGTCTCAAGCACTTCAGGGGTGGCAAGTGGCCCTGTTTCATTCATGAGGATAATAGACACTGTCACAGATGTGGTTAAACAGGGAGGTAAGAGAAGAGGGGCGAACATGGGTATTCTCGAGGTTAACCATCCGGATATAGAGATGTTTATAACAGCCAAGTCTGAACGGGGGAAGCTGGAAAACTTCAACATATCCGTCCTCATAAACGATGATTTCTGGGACTACTTGGAGAAGGATACACCATACCCGCTTGTAAACCCGAGGGATGGAAAGGCTTGGAAGACTATTCGTGCCAAAGATGTTTTCTGGAAGATTGCGGAGATG
>JAWCMB010000036.1:0-16992 GCA_038850115.1 Thermoproteota archaeon | reverse complement strand
TTAAGGGCTTCAACCCCGTGGAGATCGTCTATGAAGCGCTCAACCTTCATCCTCTCCTTAACCTCCTGCTCGTCGAAGGTTTCAGCCAGCCTGGTGAGAAGCATCTCGTCCTCCTCGCTTGGAACCCTGACGTCGTCGTAGAAGCCTTCAACAAGAACCCTGTTTCCTGTTTCATCAACCATTGTTGAAAGCGCTTTCACCATTCTCCAAGCCGGGCTGTCCACCCACGCCTTGTTGCTGCCATGTATGCCGAACTCCGTTGGGCCTTTTCCCCACTGCTTGCCGTCTAGCTCAAGCTCGAAGTAGACAATCCCCTTAACCCCAAGCGTCACTATCGCCTTGCCCTTTGAATTCTGGCTGGCGCCCGGGAAGAAGAGCACATCCGCCTTCTTAAGCTGGCTCTCATACTTCCCTATGAACTCCGGCAGGTTTTTGCTTCCAAGCTCCTCCTCGCCTTCCGCGGCGAAAATCAGGTTGACCGGCGGCTCCTGCCCGCTTTCAAAAATAGCCTTCACAGTGTTGAGGAAGGCTACGAGAGGCCCCTTCGTGTTCACAGCTCCCCTTGCTATCAGGATTTCGCCGAACGGCTCAACTCTCCGTATCTCTCCTGCGAAAGGATCCACTGTCCACCCTGGCTCGTCAGCAGGCATCGTGTCGTACATCGTGTAGACAAGCATTGTCACGGGGGCGCCGACGTCAAGTTCCCCGTATACAACCGGGTTTCCAGCGGTTTCGACGAGCCTCGTGTTCCTGAAGCCTGATTCGCCAGCTATTTCTCTCAGAAGCTCCGCAGCATCCCTCACGCCGATGTTCTGAGGCGAAACCGAGGGCTGCCGGATGAAAAGTAGAAGATTTTCAACATGCTTTTCAAAATCCTTCTCCATCTGCCTGTAAACCCTAGCCCTGTCCATAAGATGGGAACGCTGTTCAGAAATATAAACTTCAACTATTGAACACTAGCGCGCGCTAAAACCTCTAGCTTAGGTGGGTAGAAGGTGAAAACCGTGAAAACAATAGCAATTGAAACCAGGGTGATCAGGCTGATCCTCCCGTAGACACTTAGGTTTTTCCTCGTCATAAGCCTGTAGCTTGCCAGCTGCCCAGTTATCACAGCGGCGATGAAAATCAGAATGTCCAGCAGAAGGTTCTCCTCGATGAAAACATTATACGCGTAGAAAGACGAGACGATAAGGATGGGCATAAGGCATACCCCGATGGTTTTAGCTGTTAGAAAGCTGCTGACCGTCCTCAACCTTCTGTGCTCAATCGCCATGTATGCTAATGCCGGCCAGAAGGCCAGCTTCAAATGCTCCCAGACGCTTTCGTTGACGGCGGAGAAGACTCCGACAACCGGGTCCCCACGGACATTTCGAAGTTGAAGTAAAGCATGCTCCCTAGGAGGATTATGAAAACTGCTCCAGCGAGCTCAAGCCTGAGAATCTTCTTCTGAAGCTTACTCACGGCGTTGAGTGCTACGCTCTAACCCATATTTATAGCTTCATGGGATGGATCAGTGTTTAAAAAGTCCTTTTACGACAAAATAGAAGTGGTTTGAGGAATGTGCGCCAAACCTATTATTTTTCAACGATAATCCTTACACGAGCTAGATTACGCTGCCCCCCGCTAGGAAGAATATGGTTGTCACCGAGGTCGCTGGTTGCTCTAAAAACGATTGTGTACGTGCCGGGCCTCCTGAACGTGTAGAGGTACGAGGATCTAACCCTAGGTCCCGGCTCTATTGAGCCGTCTTCATGATAAAAGTCTTCGAGATCCCTGCAGTACCATTCGCACCTAATTATGTTTCCAACAGGTGCTTCTGCAACACCTTCAAACTCTACAGGCTTCTCCAAGGAAGCCTTAACACTACCGGACTTTCCGTTAACGGTGATCCCGGCGACTACTGGTTGCAGCCCCATTCTCTCGCTTGCTGACCTCGGCATGGAGAGAGAGTAGTCAGGCGCGAGTTCAGCAACAGTGCTAGGTGGAGGCGCTTCACTGTTTTCAACCCATCTTATTATGTATTCTAGTGCACGGCCAATAATCGGATAGAAGCTTACTATTGAGAAAGATTCCTCCCTGTTGGCCGGCGGCCCATGAGAAGCGTTTTCAACCAAGTAGCAGCGGAGAAACCTGTCCGTGTCAACACCCCTCCTTTTTCTCACCAGTTCTAAATAGTTGAACAGTACAGTCGGCCATACTATCGCATCGTGCGCTGCGAAAACCAGAATCATCTTCCCATTGAAGCTTCCGGTCTGGAAATGCTTCATTTTGAGGATTCTCCTAGCTTCCACCGGCCTCTGAGGGTACTGTGGCTCGCCGCCTTGCAGCAAGCGCCGGGGACCGTAAGGCTCTTCTATTAATGCTGCGACGTGGCGATGATAATGCGCGAAGGCTAAGAGATCCCTGTTATCCAAAGTATACTCGTCTCCCTCGGCTATTTCTTCAGCGTAGCCGGCGGCGTAGCCTGAAACCAAGATAATGTCGTTAAAGTTGCTGCTTACATGGAAGCTTCTTCCCATGAGCCTACCTGTTTTGAAGGTGACTGTGTATCCGGCTAGTTCTCCGGGAGCAAAGCTTTCCGTTCCCTTGAAGCCAACAGTCCTGTTCGCCGCCTCCGGTGGAAACGTCGGTATGCTGCGCCTTTCAACACTCAGTGTAGGGATTAGAGGCTGGACTGCATCTGGTTCTACTTTCGGAGGAGGCAGGAGTGACATCAACTTGTTAAACGTGTACGTTTCAACCACTCTGCCCTTTAACTCCACAATGCTGTTCGCCACCTCCCCCTCGTAGCCAGCATACCCTTTCTTCGTCCAGAAGTCTTCATAGTATGCTCGCTCAGGGCTGAGGGCCAAAAGCTCCTGGAAGAGCGTTATCAACGCTTTTATCCCAGTGTAGAAGCGTGGGCTGGCTAACTGCTGTTCCGCCCCCCGTGGGAAGCCCGCGTCATACAACTCGCGAAGAGCATTTTTCTCTTCCTCTGTGGCCAAAAACCCATATGAGTCGCCTGACCCGCTAGCATCAGCAGCATCCATAATCTCGTTAAGCCTGTTTTTCAAGACTGGTAGTAGCTTTGCCAGCAGTGAGAAATAGTGGAGTATTACGCTTAGCTCAGCTTGAACGAAGGGTACGGCCCCATCGTATATCTCAGGGTATTTCTCCATGAGGATTGTTGATCTCAACCCTCCGCCGGAACCGCCGACGACATACGTGTATTTCGGGTATCTCCCGTATTCTTTCTTCATTGTTTCCCTAGCATAAAGCATGGTCCTGTAATTCGCCTGATGGGCGACCCTGTCAAGCTTTTCATAGCCGATCTTCGACAGGTCTTCGCCAACATGCCCGTGATTCGACTTCACGCATACGGCCCCATACTTCTGAATCGCGTAGTACTCTAAGTCTTGAGGAGCTATGTATTCGTTCCCACCCAACCCGCCTTCGACGAACTGTATCGAACGGCCGCTCCAGAAGTCTTGCTTTGGGAGCAGAAGGCTGAAACGAGTATCAGGCTCATCCTCGAAATATCCGTGCAAATAACGATGGGGTACGGGCTTCTCAAAATATTCGTCTAAATCCAGAACCACCTCATTCTTCCTAGCGCCCATGAAGCTTCCTCTCTACGCAAGCGAAAGAAATCTTGTTAATAAGCTTTAGCTGGGGAAGCTGGAGCTCGGATCCTGCGGAGGACTGAAATCGCATGCTCGCTCCACCATGAGGAGAGAATCCGGCCGGAGGCCTTCGAAATAAGGATTGAAAAAACCTGAGCGTTTTCCACTATTACGAGTTTCTGTGAAAAATAGCTTGAGTAAAAATCCTCTTACCCACATCACAGAAATACTGGTTTAAACGAATAAGACTGAACAGGTTTTATGTTAACACTCCTGGCGGCATAACGTTTCGATAGCATTATTCTTCTGGATTAGACCATGCGCCTGTCGTCGCCCGCTTCAGCCTCCCTTAAGATTGGCTACCCTAGCCCAAAGCATTCTAAACGGGTAGGAGAAACACCTCTTGACGGAGGCATATGCGTACAGCAGGCTGTAGGCCAGCCTAGACTTCCCGTCTTCAGGCGGAGGATAATAGAGAACATAGGGCTCCTTGAAGGGGTTGGAAACATCGTGGCCAAACCTGTCCTTAAAATGTTGATAATACCATTTTTCCAAGAGCTTTCGATCGAGTTTTTCCAAGCGAAGTTTCAACTCAACTTTCTCCTCGGGTCTAAGCGGCCTCTTCAAGCCTGTAAACGCGTGATAGCAGTTCAGAACCAGTAGGATCGGCCTGTTTCTTTCAAAGGCCAGCCGCTCAATCGGAATCTCCCTGATTTCAGTCGCGTTTCTTCTTCCCCTGAGCCCTCCCCAGGGAAACTGTCCTTGGGGCGAGGTAACGTACTCCACATCTTTCTTCCTCACCTCACGGGTTTGGGAGAAGACTTCTACGCCGTGTCCGCCGTGCTTTACTGGTCCCGTGGAGGAAACAATAACCTTCTCCATTATGCCGGCCGCTGTGTCGAAATGTATCTGTATCTGCTCATAATCGTGGTTATGGTCTTTGTTTAGTTTTCTCCAAGTGCAGTCCTGCCTCCTCCAGTAGACCTCGTAGAGAACACATAGTTTTTTTCCTCTCGAATCGACGATCAACCGGTATGCTACGAATTCCGGAGGGAAAGGCTTGGCGCCATGCCCTCTGGGGTCTAAAATAATCGGCATGAAGTCTTTCGCAAGCCGAGTGGAGTACGCGATCATAAGGCCGTTGCTGACGAAAGGGTCCTGCGGGTCATACTTCAAATCATAGTCTTTCCCTTCAATCCGCAAGCCCAATAATCCTCCTTAACCTCTATCCCTGCATGAGCCTAATGTCAAAATCAGGTTTGTCCGCATGGGTTGAAGAAAAGGATCCTGCATAAATAGTTTTCAGCAGCTTCCAGTTTGAAAGGCGGGGCGAGGCTTACAGATGATTAGGCAGCATAGCGCGCGCTTTGGGAGGAAGTACGGCAGCATACCTTCTTTAAACCCGGATGTAATCGCATGCCGAACGATCAGCTCATACTTTAAACGCGCAGGTATGCTTCTGAGGAAAGGGCTTGTAGAGCCGGATGCTCCCTATATGAATTGAAAGATTTCTCCGAGGCTCATTATGGTTCTCAAGCCGGAGCCCTTGCTCGTTTCGCCAGCTTTCCGCTGAATAAGTATGGGGGTTATGCCAGCTTCCTCCGCTCCCCTGTAGTCGTCATCCGTCTTGTCTCCGATAAACAAGGCTTCTTCAGGCTTAACCCCAAGTCTCTTAAGAGCATGCCTGAAAGCCTCTGGGTGAGGCTTAACCCTTCTCACGGTGTCCGCCCCAACTATAACGTCGAACAGCTCCTTTCGAAGGCCTGCTTTCCCCAAGATGGCGTAGACGTCCGCCTCGTACCCTGTTGAAACAAGCCCCGTCTTTAAACCCATCCTCCTCAGCTTAACCAGCGTTTCCTCAGCATCAGGGTAGGCTTCGCAATCCGCGTGTTTAAACCACCGTGCTTCAATCTCTCCGACAAGCTTCTCATGCTCAGGGATCCCGAGATACTTTAGAACGAGCGAGTCCCACTTGCCCCAATACTCTTTATACGGGATTTTCCCGTAGAGCGAACGATAATTAAGGGTGTCAAACTGCTCATCGGCTTTTGCAAGCGCTTCCCTACCAGTGAAGCCTTAAGCGTGCAGAAACTGCTTCTGATGAAGAGGGTTGAAGACCTCACCTTCTCAGAATTTAGGTCAGTCGAGGAACAGTGGGGGCGCGGTCAGGAAAGCAATTAGGAAAAACAACACGGTGTAGACAAGGAAGATGATTCCCGCTGAGAAGAGGCCGACCATCATCATCATGAGCCTTCTCCCTTTCTCCACCCCGGAGTATAGCAGCATTGCTACCAGCAGTGTCAGGAGGAAGCTTATGCTTGAGGCGGTTGCTGTGGCGAGCATTATTGAGCTCAGGGTCTTGTTTTGGGTGAAGAACATGATTGACGCTATCGTCCACGCGCCGCTTACAAAAAGCATCAGCAGGGAGATAAGCACTATCCATAGCAGGGGCTTCTGCTCGCTCACGGCTTCCTAAATCTTGCAGCACCGTTGCTTAAATACTTGTTGGTCAAACTCACGCGTGCAGGAATCGGCTCCTCACGCTTCTTCAGCCCAGCAGACAGCGGCTTGGAACCTGCGGCGAAACGTGGGAAAAAAGTTTCAAGTATGGTTTTCAAACGAATTTCAACGCCGAAAAATTTTTCTTTGCGAAAGAGGCTTCTGAAGCGTTGTCGGGTAGGGAGAGGGTTTGGATAAGGCGGAATTATGAGGACTGCAGCGGCTGCAGAAGGTGTGAAATCACATGCTCGCTCCACCATGAGGGGAGAATCTGGCCTGAAGCCTCAAGGATAAGGGTCTTCATGCTTGTCCCGGGGGTTGAAGTCCCGCATCTCTGCTTCCAGTGCGAGGACTATCCCTGCGTCGAAGCCTGCCCAGCAGGAGCTCTTTCGGTTAACAGTCGAACCGGCGCGGTTGAAGTTGATTCCTCAAAATGCACCGGGTGTAGCCTATGCGTGAACGCCTGCCCAGGCAAGGTTCCTCACATGCATCCTGTGAGAAACATCGTCTTGATCTGCAACCTTTGCGACGGTGATCCAGCGTGCGTTAAAGAATGTTCAGAGGGGAAATGGGGGGCTCTTGAACTTGTTCCAGCGGGCAGCATGGCTTCGCGCAGGATTTTAGCGAAGACGCCTGAGGAGCTTACTCGCGAGACCGCTTTGAGAATCCTGGGGGAGGAGGTTGCGAAGGAGGCTTTAGGATGATGAGGGGTTACGCTGGCAGACTCTTAGACGTCGACCTTTCTAGCGGAAGCATTAGAGAGACTAGGGTTCCGGAGGAGGATTTGAAGAACTATATGGGTGGGAGAGGCTTAGCGGCTAAGATAGCTTGGGACATGCTTGGCGCTAAATGGGAGACGGTTGACCCGCTCGGCCCGGAGAACATTATGCTCGTGCTAACAGGGCCTTTGACAGGCTACTATCCTGGGACGAAGGTCTGTGTCTCAGGCAAGTCTCCGCAGAGCAACGGTCTAGTTGGCTCGACTGTTGCAGGCGAGTTCGGAGTTGACTTGAAGTGCGCCGGCTACGACGGCATCATGGTATCCGGTAGGGCGGAGAAGCCTTGCTACCTGTTCATATGCGACAATCATGTTGATATCAAGGATGCTTCACCGGTCTGGGGTGCTGCTGCGAGGGAAACCCTGCGCTTCCTCGTCGGAGAATCTAGGAAGGATGTTGCTGGAATTAGGCCGCGTTACGGGGAGGCGAAGGAGCCCTCAATCCTCTACATTGGGCCTGCTGGTGAAAACAGGAGCAGGGTCGCGGCAGTAATGTCGAAGTATTCGCATGCAGCCGGCTACGGTGGCTACGGCGGCGTAATGGGCTCGAAGAACCTTAAGGCGATCGTCGCGAAGGGCTTTGGCCCCCTGCCGGATGTTCACGACAACGAGAAGACTGTCCGCCTAGCTCGCAGGTTCGCTGAAGACTGCTTGGAGAACGTTTGGTTCAGACGCTGGGGAACCGGAGGCGGAGGATACTCGTTTGGCGCTGAAACAAGCTCCGAGCCTGTTAGAAACTGGCAGGCGGAGTGGCACAACAGGAGGAGCTACAGGAGGGAGGAGTTCGACAAGCACTGGGTTAAGAAGAACTGGGGTGACTTCGGCTGCGCGATGACCTGCCTCAAGCTGGCGGTGCTTAGAAAAGGAAGGTACAGGGGAGCGGTGTGCGACAACCCGGATTACGAGCTTGAAGCATACGTTGGGACAAACCTGGGAATATTCAGCCCTGAGCAGAACATCTATGTTTCATACGTTGTCAACGAGCTTGGCCTGTGCGGAATACAGGGCGGTGCAGTCCTAGGCTTCGCGGCTGAGCTCTACCAGAGGAAAATACTTTCTAAGAAAGACCTTGATGGGATAGAGCTTAAATGGGGTGATCCGAAGGGCTTCGCAGCCCTGGCTGAGAAAACGGCTTTCAGGCAAGGCATCGGCGACATTCTGGCTGAGGGTGTTTACCGAGCAGCCCTGAGGCTTGGCGAGAAGAAGGGCAGGAGCCTGCTTAAGTATGCTGTCCAGGAGAAGGGCATGGCTATAGGGGCGCACGGAGTCAGAAGCGGGAGGGACTATATTTCAAGCAGCATCGCCTACGCCTGCTCTGTTCAGGCGGGAGACCATACTTCGCCAGCATCACCAATGCGCAGAGGTGAAAGGGGCGAGCTCTCATCTATAATGCCTGACAGCGGAGTATACTGCATGTTCGCAGCCTTCGGCCCCACGGACAGGGAGATTCTCAATTTCTACGAAGCTATAACAGGGTGGAGAATTACGCTTAGGGAATGGTACGGGGAGAAAGCTTTGAGGATACTTCAGCTTCAAAGAGCAATGCTTCTCCTAGGCGGCCCAGACTTCAAGTGGAGGCCTGGGGTTGACGACGATAATCCGCCTAGGTTCTGGGAGCCGTTGCCCTCTGGACCGTTCAAGGGTAAAACGCTCAGAAGGAAAAGGTTTGAGAGGGAGAGGCTTGAATACTTTAAGGCTGTAGGCTGGGATGAGAACGGTGTGCCGACGCCGAAAACCCTGCGGAGGCTTGGCTTGGCGGATGTGGAGGCCAAGCTGAGGGAAGCAGGCCTAGTAACGTAGCCCGTTATCCTGCACGCGGGTTGCGGGCAAATCCTCTAGGCGGTTTCGCTCCGTCGCCGGGTTACTGTGAAGAATATGGGGTAAAAGATGCTTCTCTTCCTCGACAATAAGTTTAAACTGGATATAAAAAATAAAGGGATTCTACAAACAGCGCTTACGGTGTTGAGACTGCTTCGACAGCAGCATCAGCTTGGATCAGCCCCGCGCCAGTAGCTTCCAGCCCGCCCCATGATACAGTGACCGACCCCCAATAGGGAGGTGTTGAAATGCTGCTCCAGATTACCAATGTACCCTGTGGGATAGGTAATGCTGTTGACGTAATTATGTTTTCAACTTCTGTCTGCGTAAGCGACGGATTCTTTTCAAGCATCAGCGCTATTACCGCAGAGACGTGTGGCGTCGCCATGCTTGTCCCGCCCACATAGTAGAAGTTGACGAGGTTCGGCGGAGCCTTAACCCATCCTCTTCCCGGAGCCCACCATGGAAGATGATTATATCCTGGATACCCTGGGAACGGCCCCCTGACCCAGCTTCCTGGGGCAAGCACGTCCAGATCTTGATCATAACCAGGAACCCTGTTATCGTTTTCCCTGCCGCTCCATTCAGTCACGTATACGTCATCCGCCCGGGTCGGTTCAGGAATGTCTCTGTACCCGTGGGTGTTGTCTTGAAGCCACCACAGGCGGTAGTGTGGACCGTCATCCGGCCGGTACCATTCGTATCTCCATCCGCACGCGCCTACTGATATTACCTGCGGGTAGGCTCCCGGCCAATCCATTCCCTCAAGCCCATCGTTCCCTGCTGCAGCTACGACGATAACCCCGTTTTCAACCGCATAGTTTATCGCTTCCTCAATAATGTCTGAAGGCTCTGGCCCGCCGAGGCTCATGGATATTATCATTGGGCTGTAGCCTTTGAGCTTCAGCTCAGTCGCATACCGTATGCCCGCTGCCACAGCCAGGTCGGTTCCGAAGACAACTCCCTCAGGCCCAGTGTAGGGAGGCAGGTTGTAGGTAGTCAGGACTTTGACCGGTATTATCGTCGCGTCGGGTGCAATTCCCTCTATGAACAGTGGTGGAAGCGGTAATACTGCGGCCGCGTCGCTTGGAGAGTAATAGTTGTAGCCTATGATCGTGCTAACCACATGGGTTCCGTGAGACGACAGGGTTGAGCCAACCCAGGAGGTTTCTCTAACGAAGCCAGCATAGACGAGCTCGCCCGTCTTCGGGTTTACGTGCACAGGCTCCCAGAATCCTTTGCCCAAATGCGTCGCTATCTTGTCGGCAGGGAAGTAGTCCCTCCAGTTTGGAACCAGCCCGGTGTCCAGGACCGCGATGTACACTCCTTTACCCGTGTAGCCTTGAGCAAAAACCGTCTCGACGTTTATCATGTCCGCGTCCCACGTGCTCCTGTGTGGAAGAGTCTTCAACGGTCCAGCTGTAACCGGCATGACTAGTATGGCTGCAAAGACTATCGTCAGCAAGACTATAGCAGTTCTCTTCATCATTCTCACTAGCTTATCGCGCTTAGATCCGTATACTTAAGCTTTAGAATTGTCTTGCAGGAATCTCTTTTAGGCTTGGGGAGTATGGGTCGCTGGTCTAAGCATGTGTGGCGCCTAACAGACCGCACTATAGCGGGACGCCTTTTCAAACTACGCCTCTTTGAATACTCCCTTACCTTTTCTTTTGCCTAAATGTTGATGATTACGGCACCGGGGTAGTGAACCATTGTTTAGAGGGTGCCTAAGGCATTTTTTAGCCTTAGGCAGATTCGGGAAGAAGTGATTGAAAATTCATAGAATAGATTTGGAGGAAATAATGCTTTTAAGCCTGCAACGTTTTTCAAGCCAAGCCATTGACGACGGAGCCCCTGACTACGGTGGCGTCTTCCATCTTGGCATGCGTCATTCGGATTATGATTATTCAAGGCATCATCTCGGTAAGTTTAACCCAGCAGTCTAGAGATGAGTATGAAAAATGATAGGGAACTCCAAGGACAGGGTTTTAAAATGCGTGGACAATGGTCTACGCTGTTTAGGGGAGACTGTGAAGCGCATCATATACTGGTATCTTGAGAATGAATGCGGTCTTAAGAAGGAGGAGATACCTGAGAAGCCTGGGGAGTTCATAATGGGCCTCGAAAAAATATATGGCTCCGGAGCCGAAGTCATAGAGAGGTTCATAGTTTCTGAAATGGTTGACGAGTTTGGGGTGGAGGCCAGCAGCTTAACCGAGGGAATAGAGAAAACCTTCTCCAAATAACCTTTAGAAAACACGCGAATCAGTCTATTAGTGCGCGCTAAGTTTCTTTTTAGGAAATGCTTTTTAAGCGCTAAGCATAATGTTGCAGTAAGCAGCGTGATTATCACTATTACACTAAGGCTGAACCCTGGTGTTGCTGGCGGCTCAGCCTTGGTAACGTAGGCGAACGCCACCATGGCTCCGCCCTGCACCCAATCATTCTTAGAATCCCACGTCGGGTTTGTTCCCTCTCTGTTCGTTTCTAAGAAAATCCCCCCGTTTGTTGAGTCCCAAAGGTGGTTAAGTGTCCAATCTAAACTTCTAACCGCCACATCCCTGTATGCAGTGTCGCCCATAGCCTCGTAGGCGTAATACCAGAACCAGGGCTGCTCCAAGTTGTCCCAGCCCGTTTTAGTATCCTCCAGAATGGAGTTGTCTGGATTAAGTTTCCTATACCATCCGCCATAATCGCTGTCCCATGTTTTGCCGCGAATATGGTTTAGGCCTTCCGTAATCCACGTTTTTACGGTTGTATTCGCCGATTGTTTATAGTACTCCATCATTCCCACCAACCCCCAAATCTCAATGTTAGGATAATAATTGTTGTTAGTTACTGAGCCCATCCGGTCTGTCTCAGACATGTACCCGGCAGACATGCTATTCCAAAGGTAGCTGCGCATCCAGTTGACGCATTCTTCTGAGTACGTTTTCGCTGTAGCGTTGCTCGTGTAAGAATACCATTTCATTCCAGCCCAGGCGAAGGCCCCTAGCGAAATCTCCATATGCTTCCCATAATCTGATATTTCTCCAGTGACCCCGTTTCTGGTTTTAAACATGCCTTTATAGACATCATCATGGTAATTGCACATGATAAAATGCATTACAGCATTGGCCCATTCGCGGTAATCAGGTTCGCCAGTAAGCTCGTAAGCATCTAGAGCCGTGTGAACAAAATCCGCCTGCTCCTGCAAGCTTTGAAAATCTGTTTTCCGCTTCCAGTCTTCAGTATACTCGTTAAAGAAACCCCCTTTACCAGTCTGATTCCAACATTTTTCCCATAGGATTCTTATGCCTTCTTCAGCCCATGAAAGATAATCCGGTTTACCAGTTTTCTCATATAATTGTAGGAATCCCCTGACTATGAAGCAATTACCCAAGAAGCTTTTTGTTGAATCACTAACGCTTGACCAATCCCTGCTGACTTCGAAGTAATATCCGCCATATGTTTCATCATGCATGTATTTGCGAACTTTTTGAGCTATCTCCTCAGCGTACAAGACATAATCATCTGAGCCGGGAACACTGGACACTCTGATGGAAAGCATAGAGGCAGATAGGAACAGTGCAAGTGACGCTGCCACAATAGGTAACTTTAACATCTCCGTCTAACATCTCCTTATCCTTATAAATTTTTGACGCCTAGTGTTTAGCAATATTCATGCTGTTAAACAATTATTCAAGTGAGCGCATTCATCGCTGCTTAACAAAGCCGCTTGCCGAACATGGTTTAAATCCGTGCTACGCTGATGGTCATCATACTTTGAGTATGTCCGGTTTATCGCTAGTTATGCCGTCGACGCCTTTCTCCGCATACTTGGAAGCCTCCCTCTCGTCGTTTATCGTCCAAACTATCACCTTTAAACCGTTTTCATGCGCCCTCCTGATTTCAGCGGCATTGGTGAAACGGTATAGTGGCAGCAGGTAGTTCGCCTTTAGCTCCAGGGCTGCTTTCACAGGGTTTCCGTGTCTCACGTAGATCAACCCGGTTTCAACATCTACGTCCAGCTCCCTAACTTTCTTTAGGACGTTTTCCAAGAAGGAGATGATTATCACGTTCCGCCCCACCCCTTTTTCACGAATCAGTTTTAAAACAGCTTCCTCAACACCAGCCTCCTTCAGCTCTACCAGTATCCTCACCCTCCTGTCCAGGAAGTCGAGAGCCTCCTCTAAAGTAGGTATCTTCTCCCCCTTCTCAGTGACGAGCCTCTTTATCTCTTTCAGCGTGAGCTCGCTCACCAAGCCCTTCCCGTTCGTGGTCCTGTCAACCTCAGCGTCGTGGATAACCACCAGTTCACCGTCCCTCGTTCTCCTCACGTCCAGCTCAACAGCGTCCACACCAAGCTCCAGTGCTTTCCTGAAGCTGCGCAGCGTGTTCTCCGGCTCGTAGAATTTCGCTCCCCTGTGGCCTATTTTCAGCATTTTGCTTGTTTAAATTAGACAAACTTATAAGTTTACGATACGCCCTGCTGCAAGAAGAGAGGTGTTAAAGCTGTTGTTGTGCATACCGTTGCTTCAGGCTTCTGTATAGACGCCTTATTTTCCTGTGCTTTACAGCGTACCAGATGAGCGACACGGCTTATCTGCTTCCTCTTGGGACAAATACAAGCGGCTGCTCATCGCTGAATTTGAAAGCATTCACCACTTCCCCCACGACTAGAACATGGTCTCCAGCTTCAACCGTCTTCACAAGCCTACACTCTAACGATACGGCCGCATCCTCCAGAATCGGGACGCTTGTTTTCTCGCCTTTCCTCGCCCTGACCCCGCTTTCAGCAATCTTATCCCTTCCTCTGCCCGTCCTGGAGCCGAAGACGCCGTGAGCAGCTTTCTCAAGCTTCCCGCCGACTATGTTGACAGCGAACTCCCCGTGTTCCTTCACAAGCTCCAACGTGTATCTAGAGGAGGCCATTGAAACCATTATTAACGGGGGGCTCATGGAGACCCTGCTGACCCATGCCGCAGTCATCCCTCCCCTCCGGCCTGGTTTCTCAAAGTCTCCCGCAGTAACTATTACGAAGGGTTGGGGCAGATGGTCGAGAGCACTATTCGGGTCAAGCCTCAAAGGCATTTTGCCTCAACAGTTGAAAGAGGATGTTAAAAAGCTTTAAGGTTTTTCCACTGCCGCGTGGAAACTGATAGTCAGTATTCATACTCCTCCTCCAGTGTTTCCAACGGCTGGGACTCCTCCTCAGGCTTCTCAATCTCGGAAGTGTAGCCTCTCACTATGAGCTCCTCAAGCCCGGAACGAGTCCCAGGGTTTTCCCCCGCCTGTTTATCCTCGGGTCGCAGCTCCCGGTAGAACCTGGCGAACCTGTCAGGCTCAGAAATACTTTCGAAAGCGATTTGAAAAACATCTATCTCCCTGTCGCTGAGCCTAACCGCCCAGCCTAGGGGAGCCCCTGTTCTCTCCCATTTCCCATTCAGGTTTCTAACGATCACTTCACCCAAGTAGCTTCCGGTTAAAACAATATAGGCCCCAAGTAAATCGCTCTGAAGCTCCCCCTGTTCCTCCAGCTTCAGCCTGCTAGCGGTAGCATCCAAGCTACGCAGTGATTCTAGACTGTAGTCGAGCTTCACGCCTGCTTTCTCACAGACTAGTTCAACACATTCGTCCGCCCACTTGGCAAAAGAGCTTTGGCTAATGCTTGAGGGCTTCTCCTTCTTACCGCGTCTCCAGTGCCACATTCACAAATTTTTACAGGCTTCTATCTTAAAAACATTCCTCGCGAATTTGAATCGAGGAGGATCATTGGAAATTTACGGGTTTTGGGGTGGGGGCGACGGTGGCGGAGGCATCCCAGTTTTCGTCTCCCTCCAACGGGTGATCACGCCTGCTAGGCAGAATGCTCCCGAGAGTAAAGCAATCCAGAACTGATGGGTGAAATGGGATGTTGTACCAACTTTCACAGAGCCGTCGACACCCGTAAGAGGGTAAAGGTTAACAGTCAGGTATGTGCTTGAATAAGGCATCAGGGCCTCCCACAGGTTTGGAAGCGCTTGGGCTACAGGGGGTGCGAAACGCTGAACCAGAGATACTACTGCGTTAACGCCAACCAGGATCAGCATTCCGAACCACATGGGCATCGTGAGGGGCCTGAGGTTAAGGAGCCTCCGGGACCACGGCTTCTCTCGCAGCAGGGAGCCGGCGATTATCGTGGCCGACCCGAGGAACGCCAGCAGTCTTCCAGACGTTAACAGGGCGATCATAAGAGGAGATGGCCTGATGGCCTGCGAGCCTAGGAACTCAGCCTTAAAGTCGAAGGGCGATAGACCTACGTAAAGAATAGGTTTAGAAGCCTCTCCTGCAGCCAGCTCCCACCAGGCGCCTCCGGCTGCAGTCACTATTAGAAACAGTACCCCGCTGATCAAATAGAGTATTCTAAACCTCTCCAAAACCCGTCACCACGGAGCTAGTAGGCTGATTGGCAGGTTGGTTACCGACAAGGTGAGGGGAAGCTCAGCCGAATCCAAGACTATGGTAGCCTCCCCCGAGAGGCTCGCAGCAGGCTTCTGGGAGAATACTCTTAGAAGATCTTCATAAGTGCCGCTTTCTAGGAAGAATGAGAAGTTCACCATCTCCGCCCCGCCTGGTTTTAGAATAAATGGGGAATTGAGAACAAGCCTTCCACTTAAGTTCAGTGAGGTCACGTATATTCTGCAGTCAAGCTTTTTCAAGCCGACCCCGATGCTTCCAGCATTGGATAATCCTACGCTTAACAGACAAGTGTCTCCAACAATACTATAATCAACGGAGGTTACTTGAAGCGAATGCTGAATGTTAAATATCGAGCTTGAGGGAAGGGTTAAACCCGGCACCAGGAAATCCTGAAGGGAGCCGGAGGAAAAATAGTGGAGTGCCGGGGGCACTAATACCATTGCGATCGTGATGAGTCTGAGCGACCACACTATGGTCTTCTCACTACTCATGAGAAACACGAGTTCAGGAAGCCTATAAACATTATTATACTGGCGTCGCTGCTTGCTAAGCATCAGCACGCTGTTATCCTATATCTTTAACTCTTGCGATAAAATAGCCTGCACTAAGCGCCTTCCTAATTGAGTCTCTTCTCAACATGTGTAAAGAGAAGTTTCGAGATATCCCTCAGCTTATGAGAAGCCCTGGGGTTACGAAACCCTTATATCAAAGGGGCAAGAGTGATATTTGAAGCAAAAATGGTATACTGCATTAAATGCGGTTATAAAAACGCGGATGAGGCAACGGTTTGCGCGCAGTGCGGAGCACAATTATACCCGCCTCCGCCTCAGCAAACCAAGGAGTATTTGAAGCAGGAGGATGAGTGTTTTGGCATTCCAAGATTCGGCCAAATTATAGCTATTATCTTTGGAGTTTTTCTAATTCTCATGGGAGTGAACCTTCTTCTTCCTGCACACTACCGTATAGAGTTTGGGCCACTATTCTTAATACTGCTTGGCATGCTGATACTACTGGGCGCTATCTACAGTAGACGCAGATAATACCCAAATATTTATTCAATTTTCGCAGTGCAGCGAGGCTTGCAACCAGAACAAGTTCTCCAATGGCTCCACGAGGAAACCATGGTTCTCACAATGATCCAGAAAACTATCAGCGCTGTAATGAAGACGTTGAGAAACAGGTTTTCGAAAAGATTGTCGATACCTATTAAAACCAGCATGCCCCCGATTGGGAAAAGAACGTTTAGAAGCACGCGTGTAAACCCCTTGGCCACCTGCCCCGGGAAAACAAGCATAACCATTAGCACCCCTATCAACACTGGTTGAGGGCTTTTTTCAAGGCTTAATCCCGGTAGGAAGTATGCTGTTGAGAAAACCATCGCGGAAACTCCTCCTAGAAACAGGCCGGTGCACGCTGCGCAAAACACGTGCCCGCCTATTTTAACCACGTGCGTGGAGAAGGCTTCGCAAACAGGATGATGCCCCTCTATTCTTCTTCGGGGTGAGGCGCTGCCACCCGTCTTCCCGGGGAAAACCCTGGAGCAGGTTTCCGGGGAGACGGATGCGAATACTCCTGCTAGACAGACCGCGTTGAAAACAATCCAGGTTAAAGTCTTCCTGGAAGAGGGGTCTGCTTGCACCTGCGGCGGGTTGAAGACTATTGTTAAGACTATTATTAGGCTGGCCAGGTAGACGGCTACGCTGACCGCTACGAGTCTTTCAAAGCTTCGCAAAGCCTTCACCATGCGAGGCTCCTGACCTGCCGTATTACTCCTCTGAAAGCCATGTAGAAGAAAACCCTCCTCCTGAACCTGTTTGACGAGAATAGTCCCCGGATCCTCCTGCTCCAGGA
>JAWCMB010000035.1:13162-17036 GCA_038850115.1 Thermoproteota archaeon | reverse complement strand
ATTTCTTCTCAGTTTTCTATAGGTTGAAAGACTAACAATCCAAGGTATATAATATTAGCGCGCGCGCTAAAGTGGAAGAAAATCGTAAATTCATGGTTAAATGGCTGAATCAAAACTCCACCGCATGGTGTTAAACGTAAGCCGCCGGTTTCGATAGGCAACGGACACCCTGGCCTAGGAACCCTTTGGCAAAAAATTAATTACTTCGCCCAGCTATTACCGAGGGGGTGAAGAGCGGTTGAAGGTATGGATTATGACGGATCTTGAAGGAGTTGCAGGGGTTTTCAGCTTCGACGATCATGCGAGCCCCAAGGGCAGATGGTATGATCTCTCGAGAAAACTCTTGACTCAGGAGGTGAATGCTGCTGTTGAGGGTGCGTTAGAGCAGGGAGCAAGAGAGGTGCTTGTGGTTGACGGCCACGGGTGGGGTGGAGTAAACATAGAGGAGTTAAACCCAGAAGCTAGGCTTCTTTCAGGCAGGCCCCTCCTACTACCATGGGGCTTGGAGAAAGGTTTTGAAGCAGCCTTCATGATCGGGCAGCATGCCATGGCGGGTGTGGAGAATGCACACTTGAGCCACACGGAGAGCCACACCGCTATTCAAAACGTTTGGATAAACGGGGCTAAAGCAGGCGAGATAGCAATAGTTGCTGCCGTAGCAGGATGTTTTGATGTCCCGCTAGTTTTAGTCACAGGGGATAAAGCTGCATGCTTAGAGGCAGAGTCACTAGTACCCGGGTTGGAAACAGTGGCTGTGAAGGAGGGGTTGAGCCACGGGGCGGCGGTAAGCGTAACACCGGCTAAGGCGAGGATGATGATTAAAGAGGGTGCTAAGAATGCTCTGGTAAGGGTGAGCAGCATACCGCCATACAAGGTGAAAAAGCCGGTTGAGCTAGTAGTCGAGTTTACGGAGGAAAGCAAGAGTTCTGTCGAAATACTATCTGGAAAACCAGGTGTGAAAAGAATTGACGCTAGAACAATAAAGATCGAGGAGAACGATCTGCTTGAAGCTCTCAAAAGATGGTGGATGTAACCATACGGGAAAATAAGTTTTCACCAAACCGTTTTGGATTTTAACGACCCTCCTGCATCGCTGTTAGAAACGGATTCGTTTTCTTCTCCTTCGCGATTGTTGACGATGGGCCGTGGCCCGGATATATCTTGGTCTCACCAGGAAGAACCATAAGCCTTCTCCAGATGGAGCCCATAAGTTTCTCGAATGAGCCACCGGGTAGATCGGTTCTTCCAACCGAACCCGCGAAAAGAGTATCTCCCGTAAAGACGGCAAGCTGGTTGAGCAGCGAGATGCTTCCCCCGGTATGGCCGGGCGTATGCACAACCCTAAGACTAGTCTTCCCGAAAACTATCGTGCTTCCATCGGTTAAAGTTGCATCAGGCATAATGGGTTTAACTTGAATGCCGAACAGCATTCCGACTTCCCGCATGCCCATCAGCATGGGTGCATCATCCTCATGTATTAAAACCAACGCGCCGGCTTCCCTCTTCAACCATTCATCCCCAGAAGTATGGTCAGGATGCCAATGCGTATTGGCAATATACTTAATGTCTGCACCATATTTCTCTGCTTCATCCATAATAATCTGAACCTCAGCCTCATTAGTAAACCCTGGATCTATTACGATGGCTTGCAATGTTTCCGGGCAAACAAGTAGGTAACAGTTGGTTTGCAACCGGCCTACTACAAACTTCCTAATTATCATCTCGTGGGAAAAGAGTTCTCTACTTTAAAAATCTAAGGTTAAAATTTTCTTAACATGAGAAAGAACTGTTGCAGTTCCCGTGCGACGAACCGGAGTCTAAGAAGATGGCTTCAGGCGAGGCTTAGTTCTATTCTAGGGTGAACCACCTAACCCTGAAAAACGTTTTCAACCTCCCTCTTCCTACATGTTTTCATGAGATGCTCAATCTCTGAAACGCCTTCTGGAACCCCCATCGGCCCCATTCTAGTAACTTTCAGGGCACCAGCAGCATTGGCGAATTCGAGAATCCCTCTAAGCCCCTGTTTCTTCAAATAGCCGTATACTGCTGCGGCATCGAAAGCATCCCCAGCCCCAGTGGGGTCAACCTCTGGAACGATGTAGGCGGGCTCGAAAACAGCCTCCTGACTACTTATGCCTATGGAGCCCTTCTCGCCGATTTTCACTATTAAAAGTTTGACTCCATACTTGAATATTTCCCTTGAAGCCTCCTCCAGATTTCTCTTTCCAGTTAGGTCGAACAGCTCAGCCTTAGAAGGCATAACGATCTCAGCAGCTTCCAAAACTTTTTTCGATATTTTACTTATCATTCGGGGATCAATCAGCTCAGCCCTAAGGTTCGGATCGTAAGTAATGATTATGCCCGCCCTGTTCGCTATTTCAACAGCCCTGTAGCAGGATTCCCTGATTTCCTCCCCCATAGAGAGTGTGGAACCCATGACGTGTAGAACCTTGAACGTTTTCACAAAATCCTCGTCCACATCCCCCGGCTTGATCCTTGCGGCTGCAGAATGCTTTAAGTGAAACACGAACCTCCTACTGCCGTCTGAAAAGTATGTTACGAAGGCTATTCCAGTAGTATATTCTTCACGAGTAAACACATGCGTAATGTCGACATTATCAGTGGCAAGCCTTTTCTTTAAAAGACTCCCGAAATCATCGTTCCCAACGGCACCGATTATGGCTGATTTTAAACCTAGCTTGGAGGCAGTGTCTATGAAGATTGCGGGAGCGCCGCTTGGAAACGGACCGGCATATTCACCAGTCTCATAGTGAGGCATATCCCTTCCCTTCCTCACGAATTCAACAAGCACCTCGCCGATAGCAAGAATATCCATTTCGGATAATTCTTGCTTAATAAGAAGCTATAATATTTTTCCTTTAGGGTTAAGACTATGGAAATTACATTTTGGCTCTTGAAATAAAGGATTGACAAAGGCTTATATGATAGCATTAAGTAACAGTGCCAAAATGTCTGGCTCGATTCAGGGGGGAAAGAGTACGGTTGAAAATCGAATGTCTTGGTGGGTTGAAGCGAGATTCGGCATGTTCATCCACTGGGGGCTCTACGCTATTCCAGCCCGTGGAGAATGGGTAATGTACTGTGAACGCATACCTAAGAACGAGTATGCTCGTCTAGCTCAAAAGTTCAACCCTAAAAAGTTTGACGCTGACAAATGGGTTGCGCTCGCTAAACAGGCTGGTGCCAAGTACATGGTTTTAACCACGAGGCATCATGACGGTTTCTGCCTGTGGGACAGCGGCGTCTCCGACTTCACATCCGTTAAAACAGCCGCGAAAAGGGATTTCGTAGCGGAGTATGTTGAAGCCTGCCGTAAAGCCGGCATGCGTATCGGCTTCTACTATTCCCTGCTAGACTGGCGTTGGCCAGCATACTGGGATGGGCCTGAGAAGAATCCGGAGGGCTGGAAAGAGTTTCGAAGCTATGTTCACGCCCAGGTTAGAGAGCTTATGACTAATTATGGGAAGATAGATATATTGTGGTACGACGGCGCGTGGCCTCACAGCCCGGGTTCCTGGCAATCCGAGCAGCTTAACGCGATGGTTCGCAGTCTTCAACCAGAAATCATAATAAACAACAGGTCCGGGTTGCCGGAGGATTTCGACACTCCTGAGCAACGCATAGAAGGATCCCACAGGCCTTGGGAAGCATGCATGACTATTGACGACCTCTGGTGGGGGCATCATCCCGGCGACCCGAATTTGAAATCCCCGATGCAGCTTGTGCGGAACCTAGTTAAGTGCGTCTCCGGAAACGGGAATTTCCTGCTAAACGTAGGCCCGAAGGCGGATGGTACTATTCCACTGGAGCAGGCAGCTAGAATGAGGGCAATAGGACGATGGCTAAGGCGAAA
>JAWCMB010000035.1:6770-13152 GCA_038850115.1 Thermoproteota archaeon | reverse complement strand
CGGTGCTGGAGACGCTCCCTTTCCCCAGCCTCACCTAGGCCAAGTCACCATGAAGGGTAGCAAGGTGTACGTGCACGTCATGTTCTGGCCTGGAAGAGAAATGTGCATCACAGGTATTAAGAATAGGGTTTTAAAGACATGTATATTGGCAACTGGCAAACGCCTGCCGTTCGAGCAGAAGGAGGACCGTCTCTTTATCCGGGGGCTGCCGCTGCGTGCACCAGACCCAATGGACACCGTCATCGTTTTAGAGATCGAGGGGAAGCCTGAAGCAACCCCGCCATCCTTCTGGAAATAGAAGAACCAGCGGCTTTAAAAAAGGTTCAACTTCTCTCGCTCGCTGACTATGAACCCAGCTATCTCCGCCACTGGAGCAACCCATATTTTGTTTCGATGCGCAGCCAAGAACCCTAGGAACTCCGTCAAGTCATGGTCGGAGACTGGGAGATGCCCCTCGTTAATACCGTGGAACGTGAATATAGCCCATCTACCCTCGCAAACTGCATTAAAGGTTAAGCCAATCATCTCCTCGCACCTCATTCGGTCGGCAGGCCAAGACCAGAGCTCGTGCAGGTCGCAGGCCAGCGGTGAATTCGAAAAGCCTTTTTCCCCAACTGCTCTGGCGGCAAGGAAGATTTCCGCTACAAGCGGCACATAGCTCTTCTTACTCAAGCCTCTGCCGACACTAGTTTGGTAACATGGGTATGCGAATGTAAGGCTTCCATCAGGTATGAACCGTCTTATCCTATTGTGAGCCTCAATTATGTCTGAGCGAATATCCTCCAGGGTCATGTTCTCCAGTCCTCTGCAATAAGGGTCTCCTGTAAAGTTGCATGAGCACGGATGTGTAGTACTATGGTTGCCTATCTCATGGCCACGGTCGGCAACCTCCCTCCAGCTTTTTAAACGTTCCTCGTAATCATCTTTAGGAGTTATGTAGAAGGTTCCTTTAAAACCGTATTTCTCGAGCAAGGGAATACCCAAATTCAGTTGCGAAGGCAACCCGTCGTCGAAGGTAAGCGATACGGCTGCTTTAAAGCCGCTTGGCCAATTAAACTCCATCGCTTACGTTTTTTTAAAGCAGCTTTTAAAACTTTCTAAAAATCCTGGAAACATTATGAATACATCTGGGAAAAGCTGTGACTAAAGCGGATTCGCCAACTATTATCGGTTTCCAACTACACCTGTTGAAGCATATGAGAAACCCTGCTAAGATTAAGGCATAAATTTAAGCCGAACCCTTAAAATCCTCATGAGGGTTGGAGCCCCCTACATCGTTGGCATAGACTTGGGCACATCAGCGTGCAAGACAGTCGTCTTCACTCTAGACGGCAGAAAGGTTTCATCCGCCTCGAGAGAGTACCCGGTTCTTCAACCCCAGCCAAGGTGGGCGGAGCAGAACCCCTTAGATTGGTGGAAAGCCACCGTCGAAACCATAAGGGAAAGCCTCAGAAAAGCGGATGCGGATAGCGGCGGGATAGTTGGCTTGGCTGTTGACTCTCAAAGAGAGGTTGTAGTACCTGTTGGGGAGAATGGGGAAGTACTCTACAACGGCATAATATGGCTTGACAGGAGGACTGAGATGCAGACGGATAGTATGAGGAGCCTGCTGGACGAGGGCAGGGTTCTACGTGAGACGGGTGTAGGTATAAACCAGGTCTTCTCAGCATCAAAAATCCTATGGCTTAAGGAAAACTTTCCAAAAGTGTTTTCAAGGACTAGAGTCTTCCTCTGCGCGAAAGACTTCATTATTTACAGGCTGACCGGGGAGAAAGTCACAGATTACTCCATGGCGTCGAGAACAATGCTGTTCGACATAAGGAGGAAAAAATGGTCTGCTGAAATATGCTCAGCCCTCGGCATACCTGTCGACAAGCTACCACCACCCAAGGAACCCAGTATTATCGTTGGAGAAGTCTCCCCCCAAGCCTCAGCTGAAACATCTCTACCTAGAGGCCTACCGGTTGTAAACGGGGGAGGCGACAGACCCTGCGAGTGCCTGGGAGCAGGAGTGGTTAAGGAGGGGTCAGTCAACATAGGGACTGGGACAGGATCCACTTTCGAAGCCCCGTTGAGCAAGCCAGACCCTGATTTGAAAGGAAGGGTTAACTGCTGCTGCCACGTTATTCCGGGCACATGGGAGTATGAAGCATCCATCTCGACAACAGGCGGAGCCCTACGCTGGTTCAAGGATGTTTTCGGGGAAAAGGAGGCAGACGAGGCGGAGAAAACTGGTAGAGACCCTTATGATTTAATAACCCAAACCGCCTCTGAAACAAGCCTGGGTGCAGACGGCCTTTTTTTCTATCCTTATTTAGCCGGTGCTTTTCCACCCAGGGTAGACGGTAGGGCGCGCGCCGTTTTCTTCGGCATCAGCCTATTCCACTCTAAGGGCCACTTCGCCAGGGCCATATTGGAAGGAGTGGCCCTCCACTATCTTGTGGTGCTAGAACTCCTAAAGGAGCTTGGCGTCGAGATAGCTGAAGTAAGCATGGTTGGCGGCGAGACGAAAAGCGATTTCTGGAACCAGATTAAGGCAGATGTAATCGGTAGAAGAATAAGGATTCCGGAGGTTGAGGATGCAGCCGCCATGGGGTCAGCCCTACTCGCGGGCATCGGCACGGGCCAGTATACGAGTGTGCAGAAGGCTGTTGAATCAACAGTGAGAACGAGGAAAGTATACGTGCCTAATGCTGAGAACCACTCGGCCTACTTGAAGCTTTACGAGAAGTATGAAGCACTATACGCGTTAATATCGAAGGGATACGGTATTTACTAGCAACCAGCCTTATCCCGATGTAAATACTGCGAGGGCTGAAAGTAGTTTGCAGTTCAACCCATGCTCCCGAACGTTCCCAGTTGTAGGCAGAGCCGCGCGCAAGGCACAACCAGCATGTTGCCATTAACCTTCTCAACCTGCTCAACTATGCTCCCAATAGTGTCCTCAACCCATTTAACGCGTATTGCTTAAGCCGTTCGAACCCGTTAGCGTGAAGCCTGTTCTCACACACGCGTCTAGAAGCATACTAGCCCTATGGGAGAGCCTAACCGCTCACCTTGACGCTTCTTATCCTTATTTTCGGCGCTATGCGTCCAGCCTCGTTTCTAGTCCTCCTGCCGACCGCGTCTACGGATTGAAGCATTTGGAAGACTGTGCTTCCAACCATAGTGTTTTTCACAGGATGCTTCATCTCCCCGTTTTCAACAAGGAACCCGTGGTCTATAAGGCTCGAGATCGTCGAGCCCCCGACTGGACCCAGCGAGCTGTCGTAAACATATATCCCCCGCTCCACGTCTTTAAAAAGCTCCTCGTCCCCGTAATCCCCCGGAGCTATCTGAAGATTAGTTAAACCCGGTATTGGCTTCTCGGCTAAACCGGGCCTAGCCGCATGCCCATTGTTATCGATATTCAAAGCGTTAGCCGTATAGGAATCAGTAATATAGTTCACCAGTAACCCTTTCTCGACAATCCTGACCCTGCTACAGGGGTGGCCCTCGTCGTCGAAAGGCGAGGAAGCCCAGCCGGAAGGATAGAGAGGATCGTCAAGGATGCTCAATTTTTCGCTCGCAACCCTTGACCCCAGTTTTCCGGTGTAATAGGAGGATTTCTGCAGAACGTAAAACGCGTTCGCACCATAGCCGACAATGCGTTCCAGCGTCCCGAGCGTTGTCCTCTCGTCGAGAATCAGAATGTACTCGCCGCCCTCAACCCTTTTACCGCCAACACTTTTAACAGCCTTCCTCGCAGCATTATCCCCGACCTCTTCAAACCTCAGCTCCCTAATGGATCTGGTTAGAAAATAATCGTATCCGGTTCCGATTTCACCATTATCCCCCTTCTTAAGCGCTTCGATGCCGAAGAAGAGTCTCGAAGACTTCTGCATCCTCTCAACCCCCAGCGAGTTCACGATGAAGCCTTCAGACACTCCTAGGCCAGCCCGGCCTGAGGCGTCAAGCGTCCCGTCAACATTCTTCAAGGCCCGCACCCCGTCTAAAACTTTCGACACAAGCTCCTCTGAAGCAAGCGTCGCTATAGCATCATCATAAAGTCCCTGAACCTCCACCGGCTTCCCTTCCCCAGGAAGAGAGACAAAAGCATCATCCGGCGGCGTGCTTCTCGCCAAGGCTATAGCCCTCTTCACAGCCTTCTCAACCCTGTCCTCGTCGAGCGGCGTTGCGGTTGAAATCCCGATTGACTTACCAATATAAACCCTTACGCCGAGAGATGAGGAAGAACCCTCGTCAACACTTTTCACTGAACCCCTCTCCACAGTCAGGCTGAGAGACCTCCCCGCGGAGGCAACTGTTTCAGCCTGGCTGGCGCCAAGCCTCTCAGCAAGCTTAACCCCCTTGACACACAAGCCAAGCGCATCCATCTATCTCCTACCCCCAACGACAACATCCTTCACAGCAAGATGAGGACCCCCGCCGGAAACAGGGACCCACTGCCCATCCTTCCCGCAAGTCCCGGGGAATGCTAGCTTCAAATCGTTTCCTACGCCTATCACGCTGTTCAACACGTCTAGGGTTAACCCGGACATTGAAACGTTTTGAACCTTCTCCCCTATTCTCCCGTTTTCAATCAGGTAGCCCTCCTGAGCGGTGAAGTAGAACTGCCCCCTAGCGGGGTCAACGTACCCCCCGTAGGATTTCGCCAAGTATATGCCGTTCTTCACCAGTTCAGCAAGCTCCTCCAAGCTGTATTCCCCGTTTTCAACCAGAGTATTGCTCATCCTCACTATCGGTTTGCTTGAAAAATTCATCGCCCTAGCAGCCCCATTGGGCTTAGCATTCAGATGAGCAGCGGTCTCTAGGGAGTGAAGGTACCCGACAAGGATGCCGTTCTTAACTATTTCCCTCCTCTCCGCCTTAGTCCCCTCCGAGTCGTAAGGGTATGATCCTCTCATCCCCGGGATAGTCGGGTCGTCGACCACGTTTACGGTTAACCCTCCAACCCTTTTACCGATTAGCCCTGAAAGAATCGACCTGTTGGCCTTAACAGCATCAGCCTCAGCCGCATGCCCGAAGGCCTCGTGGATAAACACGCCCACCAGACTCTGGTCCATCAGAATGTTCATCCTACCGCTTGGCGGGGTATGAGCCTTCAGAAGCTCTACTCCCCTTCTTCCCAGTTCCGAACCCTCCTTCACATGGTCAAACTCCTCCACCAGTTCCCAGCCCCTGCTGCCGCCTACGGCAGTACTCACGTTTTGAACAAGGTCACCCTCCTTAGCGACCGCTGAGCCGGAGATCCTTACGCTGCAAACCTCGTACCTGACTTCTGTGCCAAAACTGTTCACGACATACTCCTTTTTCAAACTATCGGAGAGCCCGACTGAAGTCGTAACTATTCCTTCATTACCCTTCCATATGCACTTATCAAACTCGAGCGCAATCTTCACCTTCTCCTCAAGCGAGACATCCCGGGGGTCGATTTTCACCTTCAAGCGGACATCATCCTCAAAGGTTTTCTCTATCCTGACCCTTGATTTTTCAGCAACGTTACCCGAGACGGCCTTAGCCGCCCTATATGCTTTCTCCAAAGCAGCCGTTACCCCTTGAACAGAGAGATCAGTAGTATAGTAGAAGCCCCAGCCCCCGTTGAACAGGACTCTCGCAGCCCCGCCGATACTTGTGTTATGAGACACTTCTTCAACAACCCCCTTTCTAATCGAGATGGATGTAGACTCCACCTCGGTTATCCTGAAGTCTGAAAAACCCTCACCCCCCAACTCCATGAACCCGAATAGTCTTCTTGTTTCACTCAAGGTGGCATATGCGCTTTTCAACACTTTTATAACCTTTACCTCTTTCCCGCTTAACATAGTAAGAGCCATAGAAGCCTTAATATTCCAGAAGCGTTTCAATAATCATGGTTGAAGACGAGGCTGTTGAGCTCCACAGGAAGTATGGAGGCAAGATCCAGATTATTCCGAAGGTGCCTATTAAAAGCTTTAAAGACTTCTCCGTATGGTATACGCCGGGGGTTGCCTCCCCCTGTAGACTAATATCCTCGGATAAGGATCTTTCGTTCGAATTAACGTCAAGATGGAACCTAGTGGCAGTGGTTAGCGACGGAAGCAGGATTCTTGGCCTGGGAAACATTGGTCCCTATGCTGGCTACCCGGTTATGGAGGGAAAATGCCTCCTCTTCAAGTTTCTAGGCGGGGTCGACGCTATCCCAATAATGCTGGATACGCAGGACGCGGAGAAGGTAGTGGAGACGATCAGGCTTATTTCACCCTCCTTCGGCGGAATAAACCTGGAGGATGTGGAAAGCCCGAAATGCTTCTATATGCTTGAAAGCCTTCAAAACTTTCTGGAAATACCTGTTTGGCATGACGATCAGCAGGGAACCTCGCAAGTCGTATTAGCGGCCTTG
>JAWCMB010000035.1:3589-6598 GCA_038850115.1 Thermoproteota archaeon | reverse complement strand
GCGGCCTTGATAAACTCTCTTAAAATCGTTGGAAAGAAGCTGGAGGAGGCTAGGATCACGATAATCGGCTCAGGAGCCGCAGGAATGGCGACTGCGAGACTACTTATGGAAGCGGGTGCGAGCGGGGGAAAAATGCTGATTGTTGACACCAAAGGGATATTAAGCTCTACAAGACCAGACATGGAAAAACTAGCGATAGCAAACCCTTGGAAGGCTGAGTTGGCTGGGAGGACAAACCCGGGGAATATTGAGGGCGGTGCCAAAGACGCTGTAAAAGACTCGGATGTCTTAATCTCGTTATCAGTTCCAAAGCCGGGTACTGTTAAAAAAGAATGGATAGGTAGGATGGCTGAAGACCCGATAGTCTTCGCTCTGGCAAACCCTCTGCCTGAAATATGGCCGGAAGACGCTAAGGCCGGAGGCGCTAGAATCGTTGCAACAGGCAGGAGCGATTTCCCCAACCAGGTTAACAACAGCCTAGCCTTCCCCTCAGTATTTAGAGGCGTGTTGACAGTGAGGGCGAGGGCAATAACCAACGAGCTTTGCATTGAGGGCGCGAGGTCCCTAGCCCGTTACGCTGAAAACAGGGGGTTAAGCGAGAACAATATACTGCCGACCATGGATGACTATATGGCCTATGTTGAAGCTGCCCAAAGCATTGCGAAAAGAGCGGTTGAAACAAACTTGGCTAGGAGAAAATATTCGAGCAATGAACTGTATGACGCGATACATTCGATCATCGCCTATCAAAGAGTTTTAATGAGGGGCCTGATTAGAAGCGGGTTGGCAAGTGTCTACCAGCCCAATGATTCCTATGAGGCTGTGGGATGATTAAACTTGAATAAGGGTAAGCCCAGGTTAAGAATATGGACCATAGGGCACGGAAGTCTTTCGAAAGATTTTTTCACAAGCCTGTTGAAGAAGCACGGGATCAACCTGCTGGTAGACGTCCGCAGGTTTCCCACCTCCAAGGTTGAGCATTTTCGGAAGGAGAACCTGGAGAAATGGCTTCCTGAAGAAGGCGTTGAATACTTGTGGCTTGGAGAGGAGCTTGGAGGCTTCCGGCGAGGAGGATACGAGAAACACATGGAGACAATGCTTTTTAGAAAGGGCATTGAAAGGCTTCTGGATTTGGCGAGAGACAGAAGAGTATGCATAATGTGTCTGGAAACGGATCCGAAATATTGTCACAGAAGGTTTATCGCAAGACACTTAAGAACGAGGAGTGTCAGAGTTCTGCATATAGTTGGACGTTAAAATAAGAAAAAGACTTACCGTAAACCAGCTTATTGTTAACCATGATGAAAATTTTTGAACATTGTTGAAGAGAAGATTATAGAGCATCGAACAGGTGTTTAAGCCGCTTCAGAGATTTTTTCGTGGGACAGAACATTCAACTCGTAAGTCCACTTATCGTAGTACAGGTTACCCCCTCTCCACTCAACTTCCCCCCGTTGATTATCCACAGTATCCGACCTGAAGTGTTTTTTAGGAGGAGTAAGGCTGACGGAGAGATCTGTGTTCACTACAAGCCTATAGTGATCGATGTTTCCGAAGTAGAACCGGTGGTACTTCTCCACTTTCTTCCAATGGCCGCCGAACGACGGGTCTGCGTAAAGCCAGCCGTATGGCTCAACGTAAAACTGGGCCCAATCGTGTGGGCTCGGCCTAGTTGGACTAAGATACCATCCTGACTGCCACCTGGCGGGAACCCCGCTTATCCTGCAGAGAGTTATGAAGAGCAAGGCTTGAAACCCGCAATCCCCCCTGAGGTTCCTGGCAGCGTAATCGCTAATGCATTCCATCGTCGAGTATTCCGGTACTAGAGCGTAACTAATGTTTTTCGTTATCCACTCGTATATGCGCCAAGCCTTAAGGTAAGGGTTAGGCTCCTCGGAGACAAGTTCATCCGCAAGCTTCCTCAGATAGGGGGTGAAGGCTATGTGGGGTAGAAGCTCGGAAGTATGTTTTCTATAAAACTCGTTCTCAACATACGGGTCCACATTATTGGGATCTACTTCCAGATACGCTGCGTTCACCACGTACTCGTATTCAACCCTGAATTCAAGCTCCTCACCTTTAACAGATTTTTTCTCGAAATATACCGTCCTCTGAGGACTATTCTCCGGAGCTAGAACATAGTTCTCGGGAACCGTGGAGATCAGTTTGACAACGGGTTGCAGCCGGCTCCTTTGGGGGAAGGGCATCCAAACCCTCATGGTCTCGCCCTCTGGAGCAGCGCCAGGCTTAACTTTCAACACCATTAAAACCCTGTTCCTAACAGGTTCAACATACATAGTGTCGGAGGCTGCCCCCTTCAGAATCACGGTATCCAAGTGTTCAAACAGCATGCCCGTGATCTTCTCAGCGTCGCCAGGTGGTTTGAGTCTGCCCCCGACTTCTATTCTCTCCCTGACGAAATTAGGCAGAAAGCTTCTGAATATTCTCGTTTCCCCCTCTATCTTCATATGTTCTATGAAGCCTTTCTTAATCCATTCGTTGAACTCTTCTCGAGTCAAATCCGGAATCCACTCCTTAAGAGAAACGAAAGCATCCTCTTCAGGCAAACAGTAGTCCCACTTAACCCTCTTAATCCTCTCCAATTCCCATTCTAATCTGGATTGAAGAGCACTGGGAAGCCTCTTCCCCTCGCCCAGCATCCGGTTTATTGTGCTTACCGCTTCTTCGAAGAGCCCGTTCTCCTCAAGACGACGAACCATATCCGGTAAGCCAGCTACCAGAAATTCGCTGTCCAGGACACCCGTATCTTGCAAGACTGCCCGATTAAGGAAGAAGACTGATATTTAGGCATTAAGGCAGAAATACCTAAATCCTTATGAATAGCCAGGATCAGCGAATCTACGGTGAAGCATATGCCTATGAAGAGGCCACCACTCTTCCCTTGCCCAGAGGAGAAAATACCCTGCTATTCAGCCTATCGCGTCAACGAGCCAATTCAGATAGATGGGATTTTAGACGAGGCTTCTTGGCGATTGGCTCCTCGTTCTC
>JAWCMB010000035.1:0-3457 GCA_038850115.1 Thermoproteota archaeon | reverse complement strand
ACGTAGGCTTCTGGGTGGAGGAACCGCTTGTAGTCGCCACCTTCACTGAACGCGACTCCCCGATTTACGAGGATAACGATGTGGAGCTCTTCATCGCCGGAAGAGATGCTTATTACGAGTTTGAAATCAACGCGCTCGGAACCATCTACGAGGTTCTCTTCATATGGGAAGATGCTTACGAGAAAGCCGGCTACAGCGGGCTCCCCGAGTTTCGAAGGAACCTTCCCGGAGTAAGGCTGTTCCCTGGAGTAGGTTTCAGAAACCATCCTCGGGGAGCACGCATAGGCTTCTGGAACTGGGATTTCCCGGGGCTTAAGAGCGGGGTTCACGTCGACGGTACTCTTAACAATAATCAGGACAGGGACAGGGGCTGGACGGTTGAGTTAGCCCTCCCTTGGGAGGGGATGAGGATGCTTGCTATGCCTGACAACAGGCCACTGCCCCCTAAGGATGGGGAAATCTGGCGCATGAACTTCTTCCGCTTCAACCAGTATAAGGAGGCTCCTCCGGCGCAGGATTCTGGCGGCTGGGCTTGGAGCCCGCATTACGTATGGGATTCGCATGTGCCCGAGTGCTACCCCCTCATCCATTTCTCTGCGAAACCAGTGGCTGAAGTATAGTGAAGGCAAGCCTGCTTCATCAACAGGATTAGCGTGCTCGCTCCCAAGGGTTCAGCATAACAAGGTGACTGGAGAACACAAGCAAGCATATTGGTATGATTCTGGCCACGACCTTCCTTTGGAGCTGTTTGTCCCAGGATCATCGACTTTATGGATCGATAGTTGAAAGAAATCTTTTCACGGCTTATGAAGCAAGGTTCCGGGCGATCAGATACGGCTAACCAATACTGGCAGCCGGGTTAGCGCGCACCTGAACCTACTCCCGTATCTTAGACCGGGTCGCAGATTGGAAAAACGGTTAAAAAATAGTCTCAACAATCTTTCCACCATGGAGGAACAGAAGAATTTAAGGGCTAAGGCTTTTGAGGAAGGGGGTTTTACAGAAGATTTTGAAACCAAGTCGCCCTACTGGAATTGGAGGATAGACAACCATGCTGGCTTCGAGATTGAGGGAAGCGTTTTAAGAATGTGGATGGGGCCTACGGAAGCCCTTTACTATTCGAACGCTGAGATAGCTGATGGTCTTTTCGACGACCTTCCATGGATGTATAAGACCTTCGAGACTAAAGCCAGGCTCTTAGGGGAACACTACGGCAGCGCAGGATGGGGCTTCTGGAATCACACTATGATCACCGACAAATCTCTACCGATCTGGTTCATATATTTAAGGACTAGGCGCCCATATCCGTTCTCAGGCTTCTTCGCCCAAGTTGGGAACCGTTTCCAGCCGGTGATGCTTCTCGAGAAAAGCAGCAAGTTCACCATGGCTTCAATCCTTTCGAAAGTGTCAAGCAGAATAATCGGGGTAGACATAGTCTCCTCGAAGCCGACTCTGCAGGAGCTTAAGCTTGACGAGTGGCACGAGTATAAAGTAGAATGGGTTGGACAGGGCGTAAGCTTTTACGTAGACGGCAGGAGGGTGGCGAAAATCCCGTTCCCCTTTAAGGAGGATAGGGCTCGTGCAGACGTATGGATAGACAATGCTGTCTACGAGATTAGGAAAGGCGATCCAGCCGGAGTCTATAGGCATGCTACCCAGGAAAACAGAAAAAGAGCGTTACTCGAAATAGACTATATTAGGGTCCGTTAAGCTTTAAACGATGAGCTGGCCGCTTTCCAACAGGTACTCTATGCATTCCCTGTAAATTTCTTCAGTAGTGTAGCGCGGCCGGTATCCGAGAAGCCGTTGAGCCTTCTCTATGCTGACGCAGGGAGAGTGAATAACGTGATCCCTCATAATTGCGAACGCGCCCTCACTTAAAACCTCAACCATTTTCTGCAGAGGAACGAAACTTAGGTTCGGCTTATTTCCGAAAAGGGAAGCCACGAACTCGCAGCAGGATGCTAGGGTCATAGCATAGGGTGCTGCAGCGCTGAACGACTCCCCGAGGGCTGCTTTACGGTTCAGGATCGCCAGTTCGAAAATCTGCGCTACATCGTCAGCGTGCACATGGTGAAGAGTTGCTAGACCAGTGTCCGGCAGGCACACAACATCCCCGTGAGCCAGCCTCCTGTAAACATCGATGCCGTTTCTGGTTCCCTGAGGATCTATTGGAAGCCACTTCCTCCCTGAAATATGGCCGGGATGGATAACTGTCGCTGGAAAACCATTCCTACTGTATTTCTCAAGATCAGCTTCAATCCTCGCCTTAAGTATACCGTACTCTGTAACCGGTTTCCTTGGGTAATCCTCCCGGTAGGGTACTCTGGTGCTTGGCCCATAGGCCCATATGGTGCCACAGTGGATGAAGTGGCTTACACGTCCCTCGAGATTTTCGACAATCATCCTGTTCTGCTCCGGAGTATAGCAAATAAGGTCTATTACAACGTCAGCGTCAACCGCAGCCATGCGTTTCCCCCATAAGCCATTCTTCTCCTCCATAATCCTGTCCGCGACAACCCATTCAACTCGGCTCCATAATGCTTCAGCGTCAGCCCCGCCATAACGCGGCCTAGGGTTTCTTGCCAAAACCTGCACTTCGTAACCCCGCAAAACTAGACGTGGAACAAGGTAGCTGCCTATATGGCCGGTTCCACCGATTACGAGAACTTTCATCTAAAGAAGATGGTGTTAAGCCTAAAGTTAAAAGCTTTGCGAATTTAACTTTCGATAGGATTACAAACCTTCTTTTCAAAGCTTAAAGCCAGCATCATCCATAACGCCTCCTTTAATCAGAATCCTGAAGCCGTTTACGCTCTGGGAAAAACAGTGCACTCTGATGAGTTAAAGACTGGTGGTTCCGCTGCTGAGCACACGCGTGTCTCTTACATATTAAGATTTATATTTGCTTCCCGGGGTTTGCAAACAGTGTTTAATGAGCGAAAAGGTCGTAATGAGCATTGACCAGGGCACCACCGGCTCCCGAGTCTCACTGTACAAGCATGATGGAACATTGTATCCCAACGGCTGGTTTTACGTTGAGCATTCCCAGGCCTATCCTAAACCAGGATGGGTTGAACACGATCCTCTTGAAATATGGTTGAACGTTAAGCGTTGCATTAGAAACGTGCTTGACAAGACCCGTGTTAAACACGGAGACATTGTTGCGATAGGAGTATCTAATCAGCGTGAAACAGTTGTAGCTTGGAACCCTAAGACAGGGAGACCTGTTTCAAACGCCATCGTGTGGCAGGACCGTAGGACAGCTAAGCTGGTCGACCATCTCCGGGAGAACTATTTGAGTGAAATCGTCGAGAAAACCGGTTTGATCCCTGACAGCTATTTCTCGAGCACCAAGATATGGTGGATGCTTGAAAACATTCAGGGTCTACGTGAGAAGGTTTTGAAAAGAGAGGCCGTTTTCGGGACAATAGACACATGGATAATATGGAACCTG
>JAWCMB010000034.1:7578-17340 GCA_038850115.1 Thermoproteota archaeon | reverse complement strand
ACCATTATTCCTTGAGTCCGTATGTGTCTGATTACCTCTTCCCTAACGGCGTCGCTGACGCAGATGATTAAGTCAGTGCTCCTGAAAGCAAAGTCTCTCAAGAAGCCTAGGAAAGACCTTAATAATGCGCTAGTAAGCCTGAAGCCCCTTGACAACTCTAGCATACATGGTAAGTATATGCTGAGCAGAAAGATATCTGAATCGCTTTGCGTCGGAGTGCCTGTTATCGTAACCAAGACACCTGCTGTTCAAAGTTTCTTCCAAGGCTTCAGATCAATTTACATGATTGCTAATACCATCGAGGCTTTTATAGAGGCGATTGTAGACGTTGGCAAGAATCTCGAAGACTATAGATTGTCCGCACGAAACGAGGCAGGGTCTGCTAAGCTCTCCCTACAAGAATCATGCAAGAGAATTACCGACCTTCTCGTTAGCCGCGTCTAGGAATGAAAAGGAACGTAGTAAGAGCTGTCGTAAGGTTCGAAATGTACGTTAAAATCGTCTTTATATGATTCCATAAGTAGGGATATGAAACGAGCGAGCAGAAGAACAAGCCTTTGAACAGTATTGATGTGCTCATCTTTGGATATAACCCTCCTGCCCAACCGGTATCGATCCACATACTGGATTAACCGTAACCTTAACTTTTGGAGCAGTTTCCGTCTCTCAGGGTGAGTGCCTAGCCGCTCAATCAGATTGAAAGCTGTAAAACAATAACTTCCAATCTTCGCTGCCCTGCTCCAGAGGTCCCAATCCTCGCCATATTGGAGGTTTCGCCATCCCCCAATCTGAGATATTAATAAGCTGGGAGCTATTGACCCATTTTGACTACCCTTATCATACAGATCAGAAATAGTTAATAATAACTTGCCTTCGCATCTCCCATGGTAGAACTGGAGAAGCTCATCGAGTTTTTGGGGCAAATATGTCGTCCATATCGAGGTTTGAAATTATGTACTCTCCGGACGAATTTTCGAAAGCTATCGCCGACCCTTGCCTCTCGAACATTTCTGAACGATCAGCTTCATTACACCCTTTTTCGCATACTCCCTGAGAATATCTAATGTTCCGTCAGTGCTTTTACTGTCCACAACTATTACTTCAAACCGGTCATCGATCTGACCCAATATACCATCTAGTGAGGCTCGTATTGTCTTCACCTGTTTCTGCATGTTATGCAGATGCTGTACTTAGGCACTATTTGAAACACTTCCATTGTTTCTTATATTTTTATCGTCGACAATAGAATCTGCGAGATTTACTTTTCCATCATGTTTCTGAGGAGTTAGGTATCTGAACGCTACTGTCCAGAAGGATAAAACCCATATAATGAATAAGCTGTATCCCAAGTAGGTATGGATTAGCAGCCCGGCATCAATGCCCAAGAAATATACCGCCAGAAATATCAGGGTTAGCCTCAAGATGTTTACGAGCAAGGTCCCCACGAGGCCGATTGAGGTTGCTATAAGTTTTCTCCTTAGCGATGCTTTGACATCGAACACTAAGAGGGCTGCAAGAGAACCATATGCCAGCATTCCCTTTATGCCTGTGCAGGGACCATCTATCACCAAGTTATGTGTCTCCCCAACCCTATCTATCATTATGACAATATTACCCGCAACCCAAGAGACTATGTTCAAACTCTGGAGTAAAGAGCCCATTAGGCTCGCGAGAAAGTATTCCAAGACCTTGACTTGTTCAAGCAGAAACTCAAGCTGATAGCCAACCAGAAGAATGATCATATAGGCTATGAGTGGCACGAAAAACCTTGTGGCATGGAGGCCAAAGAAAATCAAATACAGGCCTATGAGCATCACCAGCATGTCAAAAATGCCAAAGGAATTGGTGCTGACGATGTTTCTTAGAAGGTTGCCAGCTATTAATAACGTTCCCAAAATAATCTCGTAAAAACCCCCTTTAGACTTAACCTTTAGGAAGTCCTCCCATTTTATGAGGACCCAAATGATAAACGTGAACAGCACTGCAAAGGTAAAAGTCCAGCTTGTACTCAACAAGAAGACGGTTAAAGGGTTAATTGAGGATAAGAATAGAGCAGCTAGAAATAAGTAGTGTTTATTGCCCAATATTTTTCTTGAAACTGGATTCAACCCAACCTGCTGAACTCGTAGCATGCACTTATAAATATTTTTTAAGAGGGGCACTTTAATCTATCGAAAAAGCCATATTGAAAAAATGTTTACTTTACTAGTCGTTTCCTGAATAACAGCATAACAAGACCTGAGAGTACAAGTGCTACGGATAGGGCAGGCAGTTCTGGAACGTAGAATCTATGTTCTATATCAAAGTACTGTGACCATGTATATGGTTCTTCTTTACCATCACTTAGAAAGATTCTTCCGTCGAAATCAACCCGATACCAGCCAATTTTGCTGGTCTCAGGTTTTTTCGACCAACCGTCCTGATTGTTCGGGTCAAAAACAATGTCTACATAGTAAGTCTCATCGGCTCCTGGGTTTTGTGGAGTGACACCCGGTTTTTGCACGACTATCGGTTTTGGAGGCCCAACCCACTGATACTCAACATTATCAGGATCCCACACTCTTATGGCTACGGATGTCGTATATCCAGGTAGCTCAATTCTCCAAAGATTAGGATTTAATGGACTAGGACCTATAACAGTCCAACTGTTATATGTACCTTCATATCTAAGTAGATAAAAGTGGATTCTAAATATAACTGGTTGACCTGGACCACTGGTAATTATTGAAACCTTCGCCGCAGACCAATATCCAGGATCCGCAATCGCGATCACTATACCGTTTGCAATAAACAATAAGCATAACACCATAATTACCTTTTGTACTTTCCTATCTATTAACATATCTCTTCTGCCCTTTGATTTTAAAAGAGTATTTATAAGCATTATGGATTTTAAATAAATCATCTTTATTACAAATTCATAATTCTGGATTCGGCCGACTCACATTAAAAACCTGTATGGTATAGCAAGTATTAACCTTCGCAAAGGCTCAGGGTATCTTATTATAGAGTCGATCGTTTTCCAATAATCTCCACGCTCCTTGATCAAGCAAAGATCTGCAAGTTCAGCTCTCTTATGGAATATGCCGATGACCATGTTTTCAGGAAGCTTTTCAAAAACAACCTGGTCTTTATATTCCGTGATCTTGAAAGGGCCCTCTGTCTCCTCAGCATCCGTTAGCAGGACGAAAGGAAAGCTTTCAGGACCCGGAGGAGGGAGGCTTACACCTTTAGGCAACATTTCAGAGATGACCCATAAAATCCACGAGTTTAAAGCCGGAACAGGTAGTAAATCTCTCCACCTTTTAATCTTGGGCTTCGAAGGCAGTCTCTTTTTAAACCATAGGTCTTCGAACCCGATAGAAAGGGGGAAGGCCCCTGTGGGATACTGCCGGTTTAACAGTCGATCTAAGATCCGCTCTATGTTTATAGGAACCTCGCAGTCGAACCTTAACAGTCTCTTGGCAACCATTAGAAGAAGAAACGTGTCCAGTATCCATTGTGGGTACCCTGTCTTATGAATATGGCATATTAATCCAGTTTCTTCATCTACAAAGCCGGCGAGATGATGTAGAGCTTTTTCCACGCTTTCTAAAAAAAATGTTTTACCAGTCCTTTGATAAAGTTCAAGTAATCCCAAGCTTGTTAGTAAGGAGTAGGTGGTTCTATAGTTTGTGTCGTTGTCAGCGTAGGGGTAGGCTCCTTGGAAAACCCCTTTCTTAACTTGGCAATTCACTATGAATTCTCCGGTTCTCAATGCTTTATCCATAAGCGCCTCATTTGATCCTTCGACGTCTATAAAGGAAAGTATAGCCATCATCGTTAAGCTGTTCTTGTTATGAATATGAGCATAATTTCCATGATATATGCTTTTAAAGGCTCCCGCAGGCTCGTCCCAATTTCTCAGAAGAAAATTAACTATATTGTCTCTAGCAGTCTCTATAAAGATCTCATATTCTTCACCGCCTCCTAAAAGCTTGGATGTTTCCAGCAGAGCATAGGATGGTAAAGCATTGCCCTCGAGAGCAGGTTGGCCGAGGGGTTTCCTGTCAAAGTTAGAATTTCTAAAGACGTGGATGCTTCGGATGTAATTGTTCGCTAAGTATGCCGAAAGCTTTTTAGCTTGAAGAAGCCATTTCTCCTCACCGGTTGCCTTATGCAAACCTAGAAGCCCAAGTATGCAGGTTGACTGAGTCCAGGTGTCTGGGGACAGTATTTTGAGATTATCCCTATGATGGTAAACCACATAGCTGTGCATACCTCCCTCCCGATCCATCCAAGTTTCAAGCCAAGACCAAAGCTTGCTGGCTGCGAGACATAGTTTTTGCATACTGTACCGGGTTTCGTAATAGCTATCAAATAAACATATCGTGTCCAAGAGAGTATAAAAAACATAGGTAGCCTTTAGCTCGCGACTTAGAACTCTTGTTAAACATTAAATGTATGTACGCAAATCTTTTGAATAGCTCATAATTCTTTATAAACAGCCAAAGTTTAATAAGTCATTAACTTTGACCCTAAGGGATCTGAGAATCGGGATACGAAAGGATTATCGACCTTGGTCAGATAGAATAGCTTGGTTAATTGGACTTGAATTCGGATACCCTTTTGAACTAGTTATGGGCGAGCCGAATACTCCAATACTCGTAGAGCCTGATTCGGCTATTTCTAGAGACGTAGACAGCCTATTAAAATACCTTAAAAGTGGAGGTTCTATTCTTATAAGCCATGATTCCAAATTTATAGGAACAGTGGAGCCCCTTGAAGGTTTTCCAGTTACCTTTGGAGGGGTAAAAAGGATTCAAGGTAAAGGTATCGTTAACGTTTTAAACCCTTTAGCTAGATTCTTTCAGTATTATTCTCTAGGGTTAGGCAACGTCTCATTGGATGTTGAACTAAGAGAGACGAAGTGCCCTACTCAGGAGCATATTGTGTTTTACCTCTCAGAAAATGAATTTAACCATCCGCTTTTGATTTGTGGCCAGTTTAAGGCATTAAGATACGCTGTTATAACTTTAGGAGATAAAGATATCGAAACGTTGCGATGTGCACCGCTTATGTATTTGACAGCACTCCATTACTTACTTTCAGACAAGCCTTTCATTAGAAAATCTTTTTGGAAAAACGAGAAAAGATCAGTAGTTATTCTCACGTTTGACTTTGAAGGATTGGCAAAGTACTCTAATATCAAGAGGTATTGGTGGTGGAACCGTTGCTTTGACGAAATCCTACTCAGAATAGGCATCTCACCCATTCTCAGATTTCTTAGAGAAAAAAGGATTCCTTCCACGTGGTTTATGCTTGGAAGCCAAGTCTCTAGCAATCCTCGTATTTGCGAAAAACTTGCCAAGGAAAAGCTTATAGAAATAGCGGGACATGGAGATATGCATCAGGGCATAGACAAGTCTGCGCAACGTTTCGATAAGCAAAGTAGCGAAGTACAGTATCAAAGAATACTCATTATGAAAAAGATGATTGAAGACATGCTTTCAACTAGTATTGAAGGATTCAGAGCACCAGGATTGTATGCTAATGTCGATACGCTTATGGCACTGGAAGATGGCGGCTTTAAGTGGGATTCATCGGCTTCTCCTCAAAGTAATTTGCCTTTCCGGGAGTTTCCTTGGCCATTTAATTACGTTTACAACTGGGAAAAAGGGGAGATGGGGCGATTGGTAGAAATCCCTGTTCAAGCTCCTTGGGATAGGTGGTGTCCGCTTCATAAGCGTTTCCATTCCACTGAAGAATATGAGAAAGAGATTAGGCAAGGATTTGAAGATATGCTATTTATTGGCGGCGTTCAAGTATTGCTGATTCATCCATACGAATTGCTGAAGTACCCGGGCTATTGGAAAGCCGTTGAACGTCACGTGGAACGTCTGCTTAAAAAAAGCGATGTTGAGATAACGACTTGTGGAAAGATAGCTCAAGACTGGATGCAAAGAGACGAGATGCTTATACAGGCCTCATTCGACGAAAACAGTAAATTAGTCCATGTGAAAGTAGAGAATGGGCAGCCGGGTTTAACGCTCTTCGTTCACATACCAGAACAGCTAAGAATAAGAAGGATAGTAAACGATGCTGGGACGCCTATTCCCTATACTCTTTGGTCCGACTTAGGTGGAGCGGTTTTTAGTGTTAAGGCAAATACCGAAGAATTCATGATCCAGCTTGAGCCTAATCCCAGCTAATATGGCTTCTTTTTATGTCTTATTCTGTTAACCCTATAGTTTCGTTCCCTCCTAATTTCATGCGCAGTTGATACAATGACACGAACCGAAGTAATTAAAGCGAGGATAATTAAAGCTATACTTACAAAAGGATACAGAATGTCATTCAGGATTCGGGATGCTGGATGAAGTACCTCAATTTTTATAGGTGTGCTCCTTGCCGGTTCATAATAATTGTTATCATCTATTAGCGAGACCGCGTCATATTTGCCTGGGCTTAACCTAGATATAATCGCCGCATATGTGCCGTTCTCATTGGTTTTAGCCGGAACCGATATTGTTCCTGTTTCTCCAGAGACCAGTATTGTCAAATCCATATTTTTAATGGGTTCACCATTAATTGTGGTGACAATACCGCTAAAGAACACTGGCTCACCTGAGCTTGCTCTCGTGCTGTTTGAGCTAAGGGTGATCGTGACGCTTGCCCTCATAACCCTTAGCGTCAGATTGAACGTACTCCCAAAGTAGAAGAAATCTTCCTTACATAATACTCTTATGATATATTCATCCGGAGCTAACATAATTCGTACGATGTGAGAAAACTCTCCTGTTTCATTCGTGCTGAACGTTGTCATGTTGATTTCAGTTCCGTTTTTAAGCATCATCGTAACCAAGATATTGGCTTGGCGCGGTGGCGATACTGAACCATTAATGAGAATAGTGTCACCATACTGGATTGATGTAGGAGTCACGTTGGCCACTAGAAATGTCGGTAATTTATCTATCACGTTTAAGGTTACCAGTTCACTAACTATAACATCCCCGCAGCTGCACTCTACAAGAATGCTATAGTTGCCTTGCTCTGGTGGACTTTCACCAATACTGATTATAAGACTGGTAGAGCCAGAGCCCTGACTTTGAACCCTAAGGGTTTCCTGGCTTAACTTGGCTTTAATGCCTTCAGGTATTCCACTAACCTTTAATGACGGTTCTATCGTGTAGTTTGATAGGGATGAGACCGTAACCGCCACCGTGACATTGTACCCGCTTAGCCTTGGGATCGTAATAATCTTCGGTTTTACGGAAACTGAGAATTTTGGAGCCGGCAGAACAACCTTCAGCCCAATATCCACCACATGCTTCTTTCCTCCGCCAGAGGCTACTAACTGGAGCGTGTAGTCGCCAGGTGAAGAATTCCAGCTCGCGCGAAGCCGGATAATTGAGGAAACCCTGCCGTTTGTGGGGAGGGCTAAGGAGCTTGGAAGAAAATCCACGATCGTACCCTCCGGGGACTCGGATACAGATAGGCTGACATCCGAATAAAAGCCATTTTCAGAATATAACGTCGCCGTGATGTTTTCTGCAGGTTCGCCTATGGTTAACACAAGGTATGGCTTATCGATGGTTATCAGGAAATCCGGTTCCGGAGGCTTTACCAGGGTGAACAATATGCTGCACGAGGAACCTTCATGATAATCGTCTCCAGGCCAGCTTGCCCTCAGCTCATACCTACCCTCGGAACTAAGAGTATTTATCCAGGAGTAGGAATATCCCCCATTCGAATCGGTAGAGACTGTGGTTATGGTTGACCAAGAACCACCGCTTTCCCTGTAACTTATTGTTACGCTTGCTCTAGCTATGGCAGGGGAAATAATGCCTCTTATATCGATTCTCTCCCCGACAACGATATTAGTTGAAGAGAGGAGTATCGATATTGAGCTTGGTTTCTTAGTCACGGTAAAGGAAACCTTGCCACTTGTCGCTCCTTTATAATCATCGTTTCCAGCCCAGCTGGCTTGAACAGAATAGGTTCCGGTTTTATCAGGAGTATATGTGGCTGAGTAGCTGCCTGAGGAAGATGTTGTAACGTTATGAGTAGAAGTAGAACCGTCCGGTTTATTGTAGGTCAGCGTAACTATTGCCCCCTCGACAGCAGGGAGAATCGTTCCAGAAATAGTCACGCCTCCTCCAATCGTCACCGTCGATGGAGAAACTGAGCAGGATATGCTAGTCGAAGCCCTTGGAACAGTTACGTTTATCTGCATGCTTGAAGACCCGTCGGGTAGAATACCGGATGCTGAACCAGACCTTCCATGATATGCTGCTGTAACTCCAACGGTGTCTCCCGATCCCTTGACCGACAATGTCACAGTATATCCTCCCTGCGAGTTAGTTACGGCAGAAATCTGATCTACCGGAGAACTTACAGTGACAGATGCTCCTTCTAGAGGGTATCCACGGTCATCCCTCACGTAACCATAGACATTGATTTTTGATTTTGCACCTGGCTCCCAGTAATGGGCTTCTAATATTAAATCTCTGTCGACAAAGATAGTTCTTACTGGGTTTGTACTACCGTCCTCCCAATGCGAGAAAACCCAGGTTTTCCCCTGACTATCCGTCACCTGCGATGGCATTATGAACTTCCACTCTTCCTCAGCACAGTTGCCTACAACCGGACTATCCGGCTCAACCCACCTCTCAGGGTCGCAGTTTTGCCAAGGAGGACCATAGGCTGTGGGACCGAACTTCAGTTTAGCTTTAATATTTGATCTAATCTCAACCTTGTGCGCCTTCTCTACAACCCATATTCCTTCAAGTACGTCTGAGAATGCCTCCATCTCTTGGCCTGATGCGGGGACGTAGGCTATCACAGTATAGTAGCCAGGTTCTAGTGGAGCGGGCATGGTAAATTTTGGAGCCCAGCCGTCAGAACGAGTCCAGACCTTGCCTACTAGAATCATGTTAGACCATTCCTCCTTAGTTATCGGCAACGGGTACCATGGTGCTCCACCGGCTCTTGGAGTTCGCTTTATAAGATACACCTCTACCTCCCTATTGGAAAGGGCACCTCTGGTATACTCATTTCTACCAATTATCGAGCCCTTAAATGTACTTCCGACTTCTACACTAAATGGAGGTAGATTCGCACCATCATTCTCATACTTGAGTCCTATCGGATATGGAGGAAACGGGTTTGGTGGCTGTAGTGTAGGAGGCTCCCTCACCTTCACGGCATTATTGTAAATCATAAGGTTATACATTTCTGCAAACTCTCTCCACCACTCTAAGTATGGGCACTCCACTCCTTCAACATCATTGAAGGTTTCAGGCATTATCTCAAAACAGACTGCCTGAGGGTATACACCACCAGATGCGTCAAACCTATCAGCCGCCCCATGAATAAACTCCTTGAACTTGTCGTAGCAAATGTAATATGGCGGCGTATTAGGAATATTCGCCTCCCTGTCCCACATTGTAAACGCCTCCAGAAAGACATCGTTAGGTCTCTCCCACCAGTTGGCTCCCTCATAACAGCGTTGGGCACCCTTAGTGCAATTGGGATCTCTTGAAACCTGTTGTGCCCTCTTTCTAGGGCCCAAAGCATAAAAATCATTATAACGATCTGTTGGAATATTTGTGAGGTATTTCCCCTCTCCACTCCAGCCCAGCTCATATCCATAGCTGTTAACGATCTGCTTAGCCTTCTGGAAGTCTGTATATAAATCATCCCAGTCGGGAGGAACCTTATCTTTATAGCTCCACTCCCCAGCGAGGAATATGTAACGCATACTAACTCTACTTGAACCTA
>JAWCMB010000034.1:502-7513 GCA_038850115.1 Thermoproteota archaeon | reverse complement strand
CAGCCTGGCCATCCGAGATCTAAGCCGTAGAGCTTTATGCTTATCTCAACCTTCCCCCCTTCTTCATCAGCCTTATCCAACATCCCCCTTATGAACTCTCTTTCACTTGACCCACCCCAGAACTTATACAGCCTTATAGCAAAATCTATATAGGAGAAAAAGCCGGGCCCCTTAGTCATATAATCGTAGAATCTTCTTCCTCCCTCGTAGTTAAGATCTATTGTGACACCATGCTTGGCCCCGAAACCCCTTACCACATTAGAGGGAACGCTTACACCAAGTCTAAATCTTGAAGTGGGCGAACCCTTAACACTAGGAAAATGTTGTAAAAATAGACTGAAGTTATTTGTGACTAGAATAATAATATAAAGTAATAAAACTAGACAGTACTTACTACTAGAAAAACCCCCCGCATTACGATACCTGTTTCCAGTAGCCATCTGAAGTTTCTGCCAGCCTAATCGTTATTACTTTTTGTTTGTATCTTTATTAACTTAAAGGAGGAATTTCAGGTTGATCATAAAGATGATTAGAATCGTGTGAAATCCTTAATTATCACCTGTATGTGCTTAATTTCAATGGTTAACAGCAAATGGAGCATAACTAGACTGCTTTTAATATTCGGTCTTATTTTTCTTTTTTCACTCAATACGCAAGAATTCACCCTGCTTCCAGACCCGCAAAGCCATGGAATGGAAGGAGAGTATTTCCCCCTTGTTCCAGTTTCTTTTTCCAATGGAATATCGTATATTGACTATGACATGCTTAGCCTGGCCGTCGGGGGTGAACCAAACCTTAATCTTGAAAATTTTACAAGACTTGTTGAAAACTACTTCATTCCTGCAAACATTCGCTTAATCGGCCTTTCAATCGGCTGGGAGGAACACGCTAACACGAGTTTTTCAAACATTCCGTTTTACATATGGGTTGACGAATTTCTGACCGTAACCGATGAATACGGTATAGACGTCTTTTTTGTTTTCAACCCTTGGAAGAAAACAGGATGTAATTATTCATGGTGGGTTGATTTCTCTGCAGATAAGCCTGAGCTGCAAGCATTATTGAAAAACTTCCAGAGCGATACTAATGAACCGGTCCTCTTAATAGCCGACTCACCACTCATACAAGAACAGTTAAAAGAGGATTTGAAACAGCTATATTCATATTATGGATGGCATACTTCTTGGAAGGGAATAGCGTTTAAAGGCCCTGATGGCATAACTCCCTTCGTTTTGTTTGACGATTTATCAAGAAAAATCATCACCAATAATTACACATTAAACAATTTCCTGAATTCTATTTTTTATTCAAGAGAAGCTATTGCAAGCGGCACCCATACTGATGGCACAAGCTGTAAACTTTGGCAGCAGTTTAGAGAGAATAAAGAATTGCTCGAATTTTCATCAGGCTATGCGCAGAGATCTTACCCTCAAGATTTAAGCGGAAACCGAATGATTGCTATGGTTTTCAAGGCAAGCAAGTCCATAAACGGGTTTAAAGTAAGCTGGTATGGCCGACGCGTTAATGCATCCAGAGGGCTTACTCTAGAATTGTACAATATGGATGCTAACTACTTAAGCATAAACGCTTCACCTGCTGAAACAGTAAAGATTCCTACGGAACAGATTAGAACGCAAATTGGATGGCAGGCTTTCGCTGAGTTTGAATCAAGATTGAATGAGGGGGAGATATATTCAATTGTTTTCAGAATAGACGACGGAGAGGGATCTGACAAGTATGAAGTATATTACAGGAACTGGAGGGTCGACGATTCCATATTCCTAGTGTCTAGCAGTAGCGGCCGACAATTAAACTGGCAATTCAAAGGTTCAGCCATAATATGGATTAAAGATACGTATGATGCGGATTACATGATATATCCTTTCCAAGACCGAGGGATAATTAGGAATGATAAAAGCGATGTGAGACAAATATTCCAATCTCCAAGGAAAATCAGGTTTAACACCATATTTCTATCAGTGTCAGACAGGCCTTACGATGAGAATATAGCGACCGTAAAAGTGGTCAGAAATTCAGATGGCGAAGTCATTGCGAAGGGTAGTATTAACCCGAGCTATACAAAAGGAATGTACTGGTGGTTGCCAATACCGTTAGAATCCGAGGCCGTTTTGGAAGAACGAGAAAACTATACCCTTATAGTTGAAAGGATGAGTGTTGGAGAAGGATGGCAAATCCACTATATTGTAACAGATCCTGCTGCAGCAGGGCCTCAAGGCAACAGTAAAATGCTGTTGTTTAAACTAGCGTACATAGAACCTATTATCATTAACTTTATGAAAATCGGTCCTCCGGGAAGAGCTGGGCCTGAGGCGGGATGGCCTGGTGCAGAGTATGAAACTTGGTGGGCCCAGCGCTACAATGTATCGAGGACCGCGCCACTGGTTAGGGTTGAGGTAAACATTGAAAAATATGGCAGTCCCGGAGACTTGATTGTTAGACTTAGAGAGGATGACGGTACAGGCCTAGCGCCAGCTAAAGAGGACATAGAGGCAGTAAGAATACCGGTTGGTGACATACCTACGGGCAGAGTTTGGCTGAACATCACCGGCTGGAATACGACTCTCAAAGCCGGCAAGATGTATTGGATCATCTTATCGACAGACGCAGCACCAGAAGGCAACGGGTATTGGCCTTGGAAGATAGAGTATGCCTATCAATTCTTGATAAAAAGGTCTGATGATGCAGGCATGTCTTGGGTGAGACCTCATGAGCCGGCTGAACTCTACATAAACCTCTTCACTTCCGATGAGGAATTTGTGGTGGAGCCTGAAGACATAGTTGGAGAAACATATGTAACCGATAGGAAACAGGTAGCTCAATCTTTCTCATTAAGCAATGATACTTACGTGAATGGGATTCTGATATTTCTCAGTAGAAGCCCGAGTGACCAGAATGGTCTTCTAATAGCTGAAATTAGGATTGATAATGGTTTTGATTCACCTTCAACAATGGTGCTCACTTCGGGTAGAATTCGAATGGTTGAAAACTGGGTGACCTTTAATGGATTGCAGCTTGTTGAGTTTGAATATCCTTATTTTCTTAAGGCAGGAGTAAAATACTGGCTGGTGATAAAAGGTGATAGTTCTACAAGAGTGGAACCTCTAGTATTTGCCTTCCATTACCCTGAGCTCAGCTACGGTGGAACTCAGCTTAAGGTTAAAATTACAAGTGATGGGGGCCAGAATTGGTATCTGCCGGAGAACAGGGAGACAGATCTTCTTTTTGGACTCGTGAAAGCACCTTGCAACCCACGGTTTTTTACAACGCAAGAGCTGGTTGAAGATATTGAGAAGTATCATATACATAATGCTTACGAGGAGCCGGCCCATGGGTTAAATGTTTATTTGAATGTCCAGATAAGCAATCTGCAAAAAACGCTAGTACAATGGTTTGAATCCTATACGGGGAGAAAATGGTTTTCACTGGATTTTAATCATCCGAGCGTCTTAGAGGAGGCCCGTAGCTTGCGAGAGTCATTCTGCATTCTTAAAGTCAATAATTCTTCAGAGGTTGGAGAGATGATTACTAGGTTCCCAGGCATGGCGATTATCCCAGAACTCGATGTAACTGAAGAAAAATTGCCCAGAGTTGAAATGTATTATAAAATGATTCTTCCAAACTGTCCTAGTCCTTTCATGTTGTTTAACCTTGAAGACATAAGAGTCTTAGAGAAGACATTTAAAACAAACATCTCTAGTTTTTGGAATGTTACAAAACTTATGAGATACTTTGGAGATTATTATGGTAGAAGCGCAGATACGATAAGGGTACTCTTAATCGGAAACAGAGATGCACAAATCTTAGCAGAATACTTCTTATCGACGACTAACGTTACGTTGGCAAGGATAGATAAGGATCAGAACCTCTCTAGATTCGGTTATTTCGAAACCTTCAATGTTATAGTCTTAGCTTCAGACAAGTATTCTGCAGATCAACTTACACAAGATGCTCGCCAACGCATAAAAGAATTTGTGAAAAGAGGTGGTGGACTCGTAGTTATGTTCAATTGGCCCGAGTGGATAGATGAAATTGTAGGCTTTAAGTTTACAAGCGAGAGAGTAGCGCCAGGATTAATCTCCTACGCGGATTTAAACCATCCTATTTTAGTCGCTTATACTTCAATCGATTGGTACAATGCTTACTGGAGTGCTAACAAAATTATTCAAATAGGCGAGAACGCGACATTCATTGTTAAAGACTCTAATGGCCAACCCTGGATAAGCTATAATCCGTATGGTTCCGGGGTGGCTATCCTCTGTGGAGCACCTTCCGACAATATTAATGAGTTCAAGTACGATTACTTAACGATCTTAACGAATGCTATTTTTTACGCGGCTAAAAAGGATAATACGCTACCGGCAATATGGTACGGAGACTCTTTGAAAGAAAAATCATTAAGCGATTACATTGAATATACGATAAGCGGGAAGCCTGGAGGACCACTACTCCTATGGCTTACTACTAATAATAACGAAACGCGAATTGAAATAAATCTTAACGCTAACTTCTTTAACATTGATACAGACGGGTGGGTTGCTTTAGATGCAGTCAGCTGGTTACCAGTAGGCATGGGCAATGGCACTGAAATTTGCATAAAAATTCAGTCCGGAACATGGTTGCCAATCTACATAATGAATGATACTCAGGATTTCCACATACTTTACTCAAACTTGCTCATTAAAGCTCAGAAAATATATCCGAATCAAGCGCTCTATGAGATATGCTCTGATCTAGAACAAGACGTTTGGCTAATAGTGCGAAGCACTGTGGTACCTAGAGAGATAAGAGTAGAGGCTAACCCCATAAGAAGCGCGAGTGGGCTGTCGACTCTCTACAAGCTCGGTGAAGGGTCGTATTTTTATGATGAGAAAAATCGGCTAACTTACATTGGGTTTATAGCAAAAGAAAAAGATACTACTGTAAGAATAATTCGTGAAGAAACACGATCGGCATTCTACATGGTTGACGAAAATAAGCAGCTTATATATGCTTTGCTTGTGCTATCGCTTGTATTGGTCGAACTATATGTCTTGAACAGAGCAAAGTCTAGAGTCGGTGGCATTAAGGAAAAAATGTAAAGCCATTGATATTCACAGTAGCGCGCGCGCTAAGTTAGAGACCTACAACCATCACACAGGCATCATCATAGTATATCTTTTTCAACCTAAAGAAATAAATAATAGTGTAGTATAGGGAATGAATATTCAATGAGCATTTCCAGAAAGGTGTCCGCGGCTGTAACCTATAATACTATTAGGATAGTTATTTCAACCCTGCTTTCCATATTCTATAGTATAATAACGGTCAGGTGGTTGCAAATCCAGAATTTCGGCGGTTATGGTTTTTTAGACGGTATCTTTTCAATATTGGCCACTATTTACGTTCTCGGAACTCACGCTCCTTTACTGAGATTCATCCCTGAATTTATGGCGAAAAGGGACTACCCCAGGTTGCGAAAACTCTTATCTTCGCTGCAAAAAATAAACCTAGCCGGTTCCTGCATTGCGACGCTAATAATTTTTCTTGGGGCAGATGTTTTTCTCGGTGCCTTAGGAAGACCGGAACTAGCATTTTACGCCAGGCTGATAGCTCTTGGAATCGTTCCTAGGGCCGTGTTAGGCATAACGAAGAACATTCTGAACAGCCTGTATGAACAGAAGTTCCTGAGCATCTTCGAAACATTTTTTTCAGCTCTTGAATTCTTCCTTTTAATAATTTTTGTAGTTTTTCTTAAACTTGAATTAACTGGAATTATAATTATTGGCCTAATTACTAATTCGACGGCAGCTACAGTATACTCCCTATACGTCAGAAGGAAACATGCTCAATTATTTAATGGCGAGGAAAAGCCACTTGGAACAGATACTATTCAGAGAATCATCAAATATACTACACCGCTTACTATCCTCGACCTAGTAGGTAGCTTTCTAAGTTCGGCAGGCAATATAATCTTAGGAGCCCTGAGAAACTTAGAGGATGTTGCTTACTACGATATTCCCAACTCTTTTGTCGAAAGAGTATTTTTGCAAGCGTGGTTGGTGATCGGAACAATTGGATCCATATCCTTAACTGAAATCCGTTATTCGAATGAGGGTAGGTTTAGGTTTGCAATCGAACAGTACGTGAAGCTCTTATCCCTATATGCTTTTCCGGTTACAGTAGGAGGAGTAGTTTTGGCCGAACCGATACTATTAACTCTCTATGGTAGTAAGATTCTCCCCTCCGTCCAGATATTTCGGATCCTGCTGCTAGCATACTGCCCACTTAAAATACTTGCAATAAGCGACACTATCCTGCGCGTGACAGAAAAGACACATATACTCCTTTTTGGCGGGATAGCCCGCTCCGCAATAATAATAGTTCTGGGGTTTTGGCTTGTTCCGAACTTGGGGGCAACTGGTGCCGCCATATCCGCAATCACTTCGTCAGCCATTGTGATCGCTAGCTACGTGTACATTATAGCGGTTAGGAACCGCTTAGGAAATTTTATACCGATAGGCGTATTAGGGAAATATCTCTTATCAAGTTTACTCATGGGAGCAGTTTTAGGATTACTTCACCATTTATTAGGTAAAGCAACCATTCCCTTATTGTTAACTGCCTTTACGATCGGGCCGCTCACATATGCTTTGGCACTGAGGTTTGTAAACGCCTTCGATCTAACGGATAAGAAGCTCATTATGGATTCAAAAATACCTTTTAAGTCAGTCATATTGAAGCTCCTTTGGAAGAAATGAGTACGCGTGCTCATTGACGAACCGAGAGAACGGAGCAGAAAACATCACCGAAATCATAAAAATTTTTAAGCTAGCTGTTTATTATAGTATTTAAGAACCGTGTAATGATTATCCTTCTATCGGGGGCTGTAGGGACTGGTTGGGGCTCCTACATAGAAAACCTGCTTAATCACCCTCCTCTAGGGGTGACTTTATTTTATCCAAAATCTTTTAGAGAACACCTACAATTGCGAATTTCACATTTACCGGGAAT
>JAWCMB010000034.1:0-493 GCA_038850115.1 Thermoproteota archaeon | reverse complement strand
TACCTGTCTCCACATTCGATTTTCCACTCTCAAGCCTCTTTGGAGATATTTCGCCTATCTGTCTCCTTCCAAAGAAATTGGAATATGACTTGCCATATCTGAGATATCTTATTACTACTCATGATGTAGATTTAGTACATTCTATGTGTAAATTATATAGATGCAGAAAACCTTGGATATTAGTCTTCGACACTCCTAGACTTTTAACTATCTACAAAACTTATGATAGGATACCACAATTCTCGAAGACAATCGTAAGAAAATTTATTCTCTCTCACAATTGCAGAAGGATTTTACCTTTTTCCGAGATAGCTAGAAAGGAGCTAGAAAAATACTTCGATGTTCCTAGAGATATGGTTGAAGTTCTCCCCCCGGGAATAGAAGTACCAAAGCTTTCAAGTATAGTACGCAATAAGCATAAAGATGTAGTTATTTTATTCGTAGGAAGAAACTTCAGGCGAAAAGGAGGATTTCTTCTTTTGAAGGCATTTAA
>JAWCMB010000033.1:0-18174 GCA_038850115.1 Thermoproteota archaeon | reverse complement strand
TTGCTAAAAGAGGCGTTGCCCCCTCAGGAGTAATACTTGGACAGGAGGACAGCATAATATCTGCCGGAGCAATACTTGGCGGAATACCGGTGGTTCTAGCGGATATGCGGAGGATACTTTCATCGTTCAAAAACGGGGAAACAATCATTCTTGACGCCAAGAAAGGCAGAATACTAAGATACACCTGACGGGTTTGAAACTCAAAGAGATATTTTGAAAGAGTATGGCCTCTCTCCGAAAATCCTTTTAGAGGCTTTAAAGACCTTTTCCCTGTGTTCTGGAAAAGTGTATACTCTTGCAAGACCCATGAAGCCCTTCAGAGATTGGACCATGGGGGAAACGTCGAAAACCGATTTAGGCATTCTCTCAGAATCCTCTCTTCCTATTATCTTTACGTCGAAACCGCTGTGTTTCTCACCACTATAGTCGGGATGATATGGCAGTGAGGGGACTGAAGGAAGGTCTAGGAAAACTAGGCTTGGAGCTAGATCGGCCTCCTCGGCAATTTCACTCTCAAGGCTCCCCCGCAGTGATGGTCTGGAGATTAAAGAGTGGTATAGAGGATCCTCGTGGTGCATCATTATCTCGAACACTGACTTCAACAGCGACCTGTTTAAATACCCGATTATGAGTCTTTTAGCCAGCCTAGCCTCCTCGGTAGCTTCATCCATCGAGAGTATTCGCTGGATTACTGAATGGTCATCCAAGGAAACATATTCCTCTGGGCCTTTAAACCCGGTTAGCCCCACTGCATCATCAACCAAGAGCATCGCCCTTGAAAGCATTATTACTGCAGCCCTGACGGTCCTATGAAAGTAGACCGCCTTAAACATCATGTACCTAGCGACGAACAAGGACTCTAGAGCATATAATGCTGCCTCATCGACAGCAATAGACTCCTCCCATAGAACCATGGAGTCTATGATCCTCTCAGAGTCTATCAAGCCGTATTCAACCCCTGTGAAGAAAGAATCCCTAGGAAGGTAGTCTAGAATATCGGCGTCAAAGTAGCTGGAGATTATCTGGTTAACCCACCTGCTTCTCAAACTGTCTTTCCCTACGGAAAGACTAGAAACCTCTTCCACCATAAACCCTGCTTTAGAAACCAGATCCTTAAGCTCAGTCCTGCTTATCAGCATGGACGCCACTTCCTCGTGAGTCATTCTTCTCTTCTCGCTAAGAACTTCTTCGAACGTGTGTGAAAAAGGACCGTGACCAATATCATGCAGCATGCCAGCCAGCCTTATCAATTGAAGCTCGTCTTTATCCACCCTCTCAGGATAATAGTTAGCCAGATGAGAAAATATCTTACTGGCTGTCAGCATTACTCCTAATGAATGTAGGAAACGCGTATGCACTGCACCAGGGTAAGTCAGGTGGGCTCCAGCCAACTGCTTAATCCTTCTAAGCCTCTGGAAAACAGGAGTATCAATAATGCTTCTTTCCACGTCCGTTATGTGAATGTATCTATATATCGGATCCCTTATCTCCGCTACGTACTTCAAAACTTCGAGACATGCTTTAATAGAGCCTTTAATAAGCTTTAGGAGTATGGCGGACAGGGAGAAAGGGGTTCATATAAGCTTTGAAGGAATAGACGGTTCCGGGAAGACGACCGTTTCCACAAACCTCTATTTGAAGCTCAGGGAGAAAGGTTACCCGTGTTTCTACACGGTGGAGCCAACATTCATGCGTGTTGGAGCATTGATAAGGCTCCATGCCTCGAAAATACGGAACGCACCACAATACTACTTGGCACTACTCTTCGCCGCAGATAGGGTTGAACATTATGAGAGAGTGATCAGGAAGAGGCTTGAAAAAGGCTACTATGTCATTTCAGATAGATATGTTCACTCCTCCATTGCCTACCAAGGAGGACTCTTAAACGACCCGGAATGGGTTAGAATCATTAACAACAGGGTTTCCCCACCTGATTTAGCAATCTACCTCGACATAGACCCGGAGAAAGCTCTCAGAAGGAAGAAGGTTTCAGGACCTTTTGAAGACGTGTCTCTCCTCAAAAAGATAAGGAGTGTTTACATGAAGCTTGTTGAAAACGGGGAGCTAGTCATGGTTAACGCAGAGAAGTCTTTGGAAGAAGTATTAGGAGAAGTGACTAAAATCGTTGAGAGTAGACTTGATCTTGATTTATCAGGTTAAATCTTCTTCATCAAATTCTTTAGTTAAGACTTCCCTTATCCTGCGAGCCTTAACGTCACCTATTCCCTCAACCTGCTGGAGATCCTGCTCGCTCGCGTTGAAAACCCTTAAAGGAGCCTTGAAGTATTTCAGAAGCTTTATCGCCGTGGCCCTCTCCACCAATGGTAAACCGGAGAGAAGGAAAACCTGCTGGTCAGCAACGGTTTCAGGCTTCTTCTCCCCCCTAACCTGAAGATGCTTCTTAAGCTCCCTCTGCTCCCTTAAAGCTATAGCATAAATAAGTTCCGCAGACTCCCTAGCGTCTCTTGACCATAGTAGAACAGTCTTATAACCTGTTATGAGCGCTGCGACAGCGCCTCTTATCGCACTTGGCCGAATATTGCTTGACGGCACATAAACATCTTTCCCTTCAATCAGCAACACGGGTATTTCATAAGAGTCTGCTAGAAGCTTAGCCTGGTGGAAAAGCCTTGAATCTATTATTGACGACGTGAAATCGTTAACCGTCTTCCTCTCAACACACACCCTCTCGGAAAGAACATAGTCTCCAACGTCGAGCTGGCTGAAAGTAATCTTTGCCCCTAGGCGGGCGAGCTCATTGACAACGGGGCATGCCGACTCCCTGTTGTCCACTATTATACTCACTTTATCTCCATCAGTCTCGTCCGATGTGATAAACCTGGTTAGAGCGTAATTAGAATCCTTCTTAGACTCGTTTCGCCTTTGAATCATTTTCATCTCCTCCAGCATTTTTCTCTCCCTTCGGCGAGCAATCCAGAGATACTGTTCGTCGCGAGTATCTTGAAAGTACAGGATATATACTTTCCCAGGCGCGTTGCGGCCTGTTCTACCTACTCTTTGAACAAACCTTATCCCGCTCGGAGTATTATCGTAGAAGATGATCGTGTCTGAGGAGGAGATGTCAAGCCCCTCCTCGCCGACTTGCGTCGCAACCAGAACATTGAAATCCCCCTTCTTGAACCTTGAAAGAACCTCGTCTTGCTGCTTCTGAGACTGCCCCCTGTCGCCGATCTTGGAAGCCTGGCCCACCAGCCTCGTAACCTTCAAACCCTCCACTGAGGAAAGCTCCTTCTCTATGTCTTTCGAGGCGGCACGGTAGCTCACAAAAACGATTATCCTCTTTACCCCTGATTCAAGCTCCCTCTTAGAAAGCTCGATAAGCTTCAGCAGCTTCGCGTTATCCTTCTGAAGCCTCAGGAGCTCAACCGCGTCCAGTATCCTCTTATCAGTGATTATTTGAGACAAGTATTTCGGTGAACCAGGTTTCCTAGTTCTCTCCACTATCCTGCTTATAAATTGAAGGAAGTACTTGGGACCAAGTAGGTCCAGCCTTTCTAAAGCTATTATCAGATACCTTGCCCTAGCCAAGTTTTTCAAAGCATCCACGAGTTCAGGCTTATCCAGGAATGGGCGGCCTTTAATCGCATTAATCATCTCAGTTATTTCAGTGAAGTTGCTTGGTCTTTTCTCCCATGGAAATGCTTTAAGTGCTTGCCCAACCTGATCATTGATAAAGCCTTGAATAAGCGATCTGGCTTCTTTCACCAACGGGCTTAAAGGTACCGGTACAAGATGATACTCAATCCTCTTAACATAAGGAGTAACATCATTATCGCTCCGAGTCCTGAATTCCAGGCTTTTCATGCCAAGGTTTCTCATCAACACCTCAATATCCTCCCTACGGGAACCTGGTGAAGCTGTTAACCCCAGCATCAGTGGGGAGGGACATTCTGAAGCGTAGCTCTGGGCAATAGTTATGTAAGCGTAATTGCCCTTGGCCCTATGGGCCTCGTCGAAAACTATCAGTATTACTTGCGGCAGCTGAACGTTCCCCTTCAGAATCTCGTTTCTGAAGAGCTGCGGGGTTGCGAAAACCAGCCTGTAGTCGGTGAAAACCCTTTTAGCCACAGGCGTTTCCCCAGTCCAGAGCGCGAGAAGAGCCGGGTCAATTCTCAGGCAATCCTTGAAGAAATTGTAATGCTGCTCTACAAGAGGCTTAGTAGGCGCTAGAACAACGCATACGCCCCCGCTCGCCCGAAGCTTTTCAGCAGCAACGAGAAGAGCGATAACGGTTTTCCCAAGACCCGTAGGAAGGACTACCAGAGTACTGTCCTTAAGAGCGGTTAATGAGATGTTTACCTGATAACTTCTTGCACGGACTTTTCCGCCCCTTATCAAAGGATGTATGATAAACCCCTGCGAATCCACTTTAAAAGGGTTTAAAGCAGTCATTTTAACCCGTTCCCACGAGCTCGTCCCTTAGCTTTTTCAAGGTTTCGACGATACTCTTCATTTTAAGCTCGTCCCCAACCTTAAGCAGGTTTTTTTCAACCTCTCTTAAAAGAGAGAGGGCTTCCTCCCTGTTATATTCTAGCTTGGACAGTTCCTCAACCCTTCCGGAGCCAGGGGCATAACGGTAGAGCCTGCCGCAGTTAACACACTCTATCCTCCCAGTCTTATACCTAAACAACGGGGCCCCGCAGGCTTCGCAGTGAACCGCCATCATCACAGCGCCTTTTTGCAGAGCCTCCGCCATCCTCTTCACGTCGAACTTCTTGTAAGCCATGCTATCCAATTTTCTTCTGTGAACCAAGTATTTAAAGAGAATAGAAAAACATATATTGAAACCATGGGCTTATTACCCCGCATTCGAAGGGAGGATGGAAAAATGTCCAAGACGCCTCGTAGAAAAGACATTGAAAATGAGGAGAAAATCATGAAAGCAGTTGAAATGCTAAGCTTCGTAGTAAACGATGTCACCACCCCCCGAAACATAAGAAACAGTATTAAAGAGGTTATCAGCAGCCTTTCGAAGAAGGGCACTACCCCGGGAATAAGGGCAGCAGCCGCTATAAACGTTTTAGACGAGATAAGCCAAGATCCGAACCTATCAACGATATCTAGAACGAGAATATGGAGCTCTTTGACTCTTCTTGAGGATGTTAAGGATTAGTCTCTTACTAATTGCAGCCAGGCTATATTTTCAGATAAGTTTATAATGTCTTTCAGTATCCACCCTATAACATCTGTTAAAGGATGGTTGAATCCAGTATTCCTCTGATAACAGTAGGTATAGTTGTGTTAAACAGGGATTGGATTATTGCTAAAGTGCTTAATTCAATCTTATTGCAAACATATCCTCATGAAAAAATCTTTATCTTAATAGTTGATGGTGGAAGCGTGGATAGAACACTAGAGGTTGCCAGGGAGGTTTTGGAAGCATCGGACTTTAATGGCTTTGAAATAATCGTAAGGAAATGCAATATTCCTGAAGGTAGAAACATTTGTATTGAGAATATGCGTGGCAGTATGCTTCTTTTTTGGGATAGTGACGTTATAATGAAACCGGATGCAGTAGAGGAGCTGGTTAATACGATTGAAAGTGAAAAAGCAGATATCGTTACGGCAGAGACGTTTTTTGTATTCACCGATTCCCTGAGCAAAGTTGAAGATAAATTCTTTCTGGAAACGAGCCCACAAATACATTATGAAAGCTGCGTTAAACAGGTTCCGGCAGTCATGATGGGAAATACATTAATTCGGAAAGAAGTTTTTAATCAAGTTCGGTTCGACCCCGATCTAACGCTTTACGAAGATATGGATTTCTCCGTAAAGGCTAGAGAAAAAGGATTTAAAATGGTCAAAAACATAAAGGTTAAGGCGTTCGATATTAACATAGTAAATAGGAAGTATAGCGATATCTTTGCAGATATGCCGATTAAAGAGTCTATTAAAGGAATCCGTAAAAAATCTAGGGTCAAAGTCTTGTCTCTCGACTTTTCGGTAGATTTGAAAAAAATGACAGAATATTTCTTTAAAAATAAAAGATATCTCTTCTACCTTAGCTATCTACCGATGTCCCTTTTATCGATTTACGCTTTTTCAAGAAATAGTTTGTTATTTTTAGTATTCCCCGCATTCTTAATATTCTACTTGCTTTACCAGTTCACATATAGAGGGATTAAAAGAGGGCTAAAAGTATTTGTAAAAAGTTTCTTAGTGGGTTTTCCAATTTGCTTACTCATGGTCTACTACTTTATAAAATACTCTCTTAAAAAATAATATGTTAAATTTGTTAAAGCACAGCTTGCTCCTCCACCCTTAACATTTTCCCAACTTCCTTTCAAGCAAAAACAATAATGTGTCTAAATTAACCATTTCTAGACGCATAATAATCACCAAGTTAGAAACTCGATCCTCGCCGAGGTTGAAAAACACTGCTAGAAGCACCTTTAGATTTTGAAGACCCTCATTAGCCTGCAACCTCTACGTTAGCTACCCCAGCATATAATCGTGAGGGGTCAAATCTTTTATATAAGACTTGAACGCAGTACACAGCCATAAGAAATGTCTTACAGCGTTGTCATGTGTGCACATAACGAGGAGAAGTATATTAAACAGGCTTTGAAGTCGGTCTTCCTTCAAACGATCAGACCCAAGAAGGTGATTGTTGTGCTAGATAGATGTACCGATAGGACTGGTGAAATAGCTAAAGAGTTTCCAGTGGAGTTAATTGAGAAGAAAGAGAAGAAGTGGGAAAACTCCTATGCTGAAAATCTTGAACTTGTAAGGCAGAGTATAGAATCTGAGTTCTATGCAATAGTTGATGCAGACGTTGTACTGGAGCCAAACTATTTTGAAGTATTACTGTCTGAAGTAGGGGATAAAGATGCTTGCATAGGAGGGAAGGTTGTTACGAGAAGCGGAACGTTTCTGGGGAGACTCCTATTCTTGTGGGAGAAGACTTATATGATTTCTCCTTCTAGGAGGCCAAGGGGGTGCGCCCTACTCGTAAGGAAGAATGTATTAGATACGGTTGGTGGTTTTGCCGATGTACCGGCTCCAGATACATACATTCAAGACGGAGTGTTAAAACTTGGATATAAGATAAAAATTGTATCTAAGGCTAAAGCATATCATATTAGAGAAATAACCTTTAAGAAAGCGGTTAGAGCCCAGTTTTCAGCAGGGATAGCAAGATATGTTCAGCGAAAAGGATTGGTAAAAACATTTCTACATTCTTTAGTGAGATTAAGACCCTTCGTATTCATTGGGTATCTTTACGGCTTCCTAACCCGTATGAAGAGAAGCCCTAAGCGGGTAAGTAATTACAATAAAAAATAGCACGTGCCTACCCATGTAGTATTGCTTCTGCTTATGATTTTCATCGTTTCACGTATACTGTCCGGGCTGTTTTTATCTTAGAAAGACGTTAACCTTTTAAAGTTACTAATTAGATTAAGAATCACGAGACCAATGTTTTGCCAGTGGTAAAGCAGTACACCTTTGAAACCAAATAACTTTCTTAAAACATATTTTCGGCATTCCTGTTTGTGTTTCTCCAGCTCAATATTTACCTCGTAATCCTTAGGACTTAACTTGTGTATAGATTTTGCATATGGAGTCATGAAAAGCGTGCCAGGATGCTTCTTGAAAAGTGTGTGTGAAAAAAGAATATCTTCCATAAAAGAATAGCCCTTCAAGTTTTCATCAAATCTGAAATGATTGAAGACTTCACGCCTATACGCAGAGTTTGCTCCGCTTAACCATTCGCATTCTATCACTTTCGAAAGGCTGGAAGGATATTCAAACAGTTTACAACTATCCTTAGGATACCTATAGTACGTATGGAATATTCTATTAAAGACATCGCGCAAAAAGTTAAGCCTATCTATCCTCATGCTTGTATTAACGATATAGCCCTGAATACCAAGAGAATGAGGCCTCTTCTCAAACAAATCTATTATCTTCTCAATGAAATCATCAAAGAGAAGCATATCGCTGTCGAGAAAAAGAAGCACTTCTCCACATGCTTTTTCCACGCCAACATTTCTTGCAACCGCTGCCGAGCGTTCTCTAGGATTCCTAATATATATTAGGTTGATACCTGATTCATTAAACTTGGCTTCATGCTCTTTACAAAGACATTCAATCTCGTCGTTAGGAGTATCGTCAACAACTATTACTTCGAAAGGCCTATACGTTTGCGACAAGAGGCATTCTAAAAGCTCAGCCAGATCCTTTTTCCGAAAGTAGGTTGGGATAATTACTGAAACCCTCATAATAGTAACGCCTATATAATTTCTTTATAAACCTCCAAATATTCCTTAGCTGCTTTCTTCCAAGTGAATTTTCTCGCCCTCTCAAGGCTCTTTCTGGAAAGTTTTTCATATAATTCTGCATCACATGCCAAAGATGAGATTTTCTCCGCCAAGTCCTCGGGATCCTGGGGTTTGAAAGCAAGTGCAGCCTCACCAGCAACCTCATAAGCCCCTCCGCTACTAGGAACGATAACCGGAAGACCGCTTCCCATAGCTTCCAATATAGAAAGACCGAAAGGTTCCCGAGAGCACGAGTGGACGTAAATACTACATGAGTCATATAAATTAGGCAACTTCCTAAAATCAACCCTATTTTTGAAGAAAACCTTTCCTTCTAAACCGTTCTTATTCACGTAGTTCTCAAGAGCACGCCTAAGCGGGCCATCACCACGAAGAAACGCCTTAAAACTAAGCTTATCGCGAATCCTTACTAATGCATTAAGAAATACCAACGGCTCCTTCATGCTGACAAGCCTGGAAACCCATAGAACCCTTTGTTCTTTAGAAGCCTCCTTAGGCGTATGAGAAAGAAACATTTCCAGAAGCCCGTGGCGAATAACCCTATGAGTCCTGATTCCATAGATTCTCTTCAACATTTCGGCACTATAATTGCTAACAGTTGTTATTCTGGCTCCCTCTTTATATAGTTGAATTAGGGCATCACGCTCTTTCAGGTAATACTGAAGCTCAGATTTTTCCACAAGCTTCGGATCTGGCCACCCATGTTCAGTGACGACCAATTTGCCAAAGTTCCCAGCAAATAGGCCCTCTTGCGAGGAATTAACATGGATCACGTCAAACAATGGAGAAAATGGCCTGAAAAAGAACCATTTTACTAACCCTTTGAAATTAGGTATTGGAAGGTTTGGAATAACTACCTGTTTAGAAGGCGTGTCAAATCGTCTGTCTGTAAGTAACACTAGTCTTAAATATTTTGAAAGTTCTTGTGAAAGACCGATCGTGTAATGTGCTACATGTGGAGTAAAGAGAACCCTCATGCATCGATTTCTCCTGAGATAGCCTTTTTAAGGTACACGTTTATCTGCTCTCCGTATTGCCTCCAACTGAAATTCTCTTTTACATAATTTCTTGCCTCCCTACCAATGCTTTTCAATTCTGCTTTTTGTAATTCTCCAATCTTCTGCCCAAAGTCGTTAAGATCAGCGATCATTCCAAATAACCTTAATTCTTTAGGAAAGGCCTCTCCGGTTACTAGAACAGGCTTCTCACATGCATACGCTTCTAGAATAACGCTTGGAAAGCCCTCGGTCAAGCTTGGTAGAACCAAGAGGTCAGCCATATTGTAGAATTCCGGCATCTGTTCAAACGGAAGCCTACCTAAGTACTTAACGTTTTCAGGAAAAGTAACCTCCATTGCCTTAGAACCAGCCACTATAAACTCGATGTCCCTAAGCTTCCCAGCTATTTTTAGAAAATCAATTATTCTTTTTTCAGGGCATATTCTTCCGGCATACGCGACGGTAAACCTGTCGGACCTAGGGATATTCATCGGCCTGAATATGTCGGTATCCACTCCATTATGTACAGGTTCCGTAATCTTACTCTTTTTAACACCCCACTCATGCAATTTTTCATAAAGACTCATACAATTGGGTACAACAAACGTAGCCTGATTAAGATATTTAACCTCTAAATGATTTGCAATTAGCCTTTTAAACCGATTGATTTTCCTAGCTTCTCTTACTTTCCTATGGTCCCCTCGCACCCAGACGATAAAAGGAATATTAAGCTTATTTGAAAGAAAGGAAGAGAATTCTAATGCCCAAAGTTCACTTAGGACAAAAATAGCGTCGAAACCACCTTGATCTAATTGACTATGAATTTTCTTTCTCGACAAAAAAAATTCTAGGCTTTTACTTCTTCTAATATCTAGTTCCAAATTCTGAAAAGAAAAAACTTGCTTCCAATCTTCCCTAACTTTCCCAACAACATACGTTATACATATTTCTGAGAAGTATTTATGCAGGCTTCTAACTAAGTGGAAATAAAAATCCAGATCCTCGACATTGTAGAACGGCATTAAGAGTCGAATATCATTTTTCTCCATCTGCTCCGTATTTTTAATCGAGATTGATTTAAGTTTTACCTTAACTCATTAGAGTGAAGCGCACGTTAAAGCTCGTATGAAGAGTCTTTTAAGGGGTACTGAGAGTGCAATTCCAGGCCTTGCAATTCATGCAATGCCTGATCCTATCAGATGGGAATTTTCTATGATTATGTGTCTGTTCAATTCCACAAAAATTTGTGTTTCAGTCAAAAACTTTTCACAGTAAATGCTAATCAGCTATATATGAATAGGAATAGTTCAGATACGTTAAACATGTTTTTACTGCCTGTTTGCTGCACACTGCTTATGGATTTAAACTGTGTTTGAAGGAACCCACACCAGGGCGACTAGCTGAACATGAATATTCGTTTTGCTTGCTGCATACCACACGTCCTCAAAAGTTTCAGTGAGAGGGTTTGTTTTCGCTTCTATAGCACTGACTTCAGCTTGGAATTGTGCTTCGAGTTTTTCCCGCTCCTGCTGCAGGGCTTTCAGGTTCTCCTCCGCTTTCTCCTTATCCCTCCTTTCTTTCATGGTGCGTGATATTTCTCTCGTCGCCCTTGTAGCGCGGGTGCTTGACTTTCTTCCCAGGAATGAGCCTAGAATGGTTTCGCCCAAGGATACTGCAGCCTCGTATTCCCTGCTTTTAGCCTGCGCCTGCTGCTCCTCCAGGGTCATTTTTGCCCGTCTTATCCGCTCATCCAGCCTGGCGAAGGCTACACCATATTTTTCCCGTAGCTTTTCAACCTGCCGGTCACGCTTTTCTCTAGCTATTTGTTGTAGCCTAATCCTGAAGTCGCGTTCAGTTTCTCCAGGCCTAGACAGCTCGTTGAGAGAAGGACTTCTAAACAGCTGAAGCTTCTGAGTCCTTAAAAGCCAGTTTGAAAAGTTTTTCTCCCAATAAACATAGTTTTTCGGATTCATGGCAGCTGGAGGCAGGTCAGCATATGGTAAATCGTCCGGCGGTTCATCTAAAAGATCCGAAATCTTTATGTCCACTTCCTTAGCCTCATCCCAGTTTACGGGGACAGGTTTTTCGCTGACAGGAGTAATGAAAATTTTCTCCACTGTCGTATAAATCCCTTCTTTTGGCACCGAGTATTGCATCTGTGCCGCCCCAATTAGCATAGGTTGGTAAATCAGGTTTACTTGCTTTCCTACTTCTTTTTTGAAAGGCATATAATATTCTCTTATGCTAGGCGGTACGATGGGTTTCTTACCGGTTGCTATTAATGCTGCCGGAGCAGACGGGGCTACTGTAGGAGGTGAAGCGGGCTGTGGGCTGATTAATTTTTCCCGCTGTTTTTTCATTGGCTCAGCCAGCACTTTGATTTGTTCTCTTGTTAGAGGCCCCCGCAGATAGGACATTGCCCACCTGGTTTCGAAAACCACAGGCACGTCTTCATGCACATTATTCATGAGAAATATTCGTTTCCCCAAGCCGGACAGAACCCTGTCGAAATAATGCCGGCTGAACTGTTTCTGACTCGTCAACGCAGCACCTTCAAGCCCCTCTAACACCCGTTCCTTATCCCGTTCGGTCTGGAGCCGCCCGAGAAACCACGTGCCCGCGTTAGAAAGCGCCTTATAATCCAAGTCTATTGGGTTCTGCGTCGCCAATACTACGCCCAGCCCGAAAGCACGAGCCTGTTTCAGAAGGGTTATGAGGGGGAGTTTCGAAGGCGGATTGGCCACAGGCGGGAGAAAACCGAAGACCTCGTCAATATAAAGTATGGCGCGTAAACTCGTGGTGCCGGACTGGGTTCGCACCCACCCCACTATCTGGTTAAGGAGAAGGGACACGAAGAACATTCGTTGAGCATCATTCAAGTGAGCAATGTAAAATATTGTTACCCTAGGCTTACCGCTTGGCGAGTAAAGAAGCTGGTTTACATCCAACGGGTCTCCTTCAAGCCAAAGGCTGAAGCCCGGTGCGGCGAGAAGATTATTCAACCGCATGGCTAGTTCAAAACGGTCTTTCGACGGGTAGAAAGATTCCAAGTCGAGAACCCCGATACGCTTCAAAGGCGGGGACTGAATGAGTTGAATCAAGCGTCCCAGATCCAGGTCTTCACCATTCCGCCAGCATTGCGCAAGAATGTTAGATATCAGAATATGCTCCCTTGATTTAATCGGGTCAGCCTCAACCCCTAGAAGCGAGAGTAGGCTTGTAACCGTCGTGTTTATTCTCTCCTGCAGAAGCTCCTCATCCTGGATGATCTCGGGAGGAGGTGCTGCGAAAGACTTCAAAATCGAAACCTGCAGGCCAGCATTGCTCCCAGGAGTGTAAACGAGGAATTCAGCCGAATCACGAAGCCTTTTAATACGGTTCCCATCCTGACCCCATTTTTGCAAGCCCTCCCTCCATAAAGCAGCCTGCTGCTCAGCAAACTCCTCTGGGGATACTCCCTTTTTCAGCGCGTCCTCCTCGTTTACCCACGGCAAGAAGTCCTGGCCCTGCAGCGCGGGAAAAGTGAGAAGCAGGTTCACAACATCCCCCTTCGGGTCAATTAAAATAGCTGGAACACCGTCAATCGCAGCCTCTTCAATAAGGGAAACGCATAATCCTGTTTTTCCGCTCCCAGTCATGCCGATGCACACTGCATGCGTAACCAGATCCTTCGAGTCATAAAGCAATAACTCGTTCAAAGGAGATTTCTTCTCAATATCGTAGAGACGACCCAAGTAGAAGACTCCGAGCTTCTCAAAGCTCTGCATTCTAATCCTACTCCTTATACAAAGACTATAGAAGAAGCTATACTTATTAAAGTTATTCGTCGAGGAAAACAACTTCAAACAAGAATGCAACCATAACGGTAGCAAACCTCAAAAGAAAAGTGCGGAGGGAGGGATTTGAACCCTCGAACCCCTACGGGACCGGATAACCTATGGGAAACACCTTAAGTCCGGCGCCTGAAATTACGGTGGTCCCGTTTTAACCGGGCCTCGCCGCCGCCTGGCGTTGGCTACCTCCGCTCTTGGGAGATTTATTCGCATACGTGTTTATTAAGATTTCCGGCAGGAGCGTTTATGTCTTAGGTTGCCCATAGAAACGGATGTATGCGAAAACTCGGTGTTAAGGCTTGGCTTCCAAGAACCTGTCTAAGGTTATAGAGTTTTTACACTTGTTGAATAGGTTTTCGTCTTCGGTTATAAGTTTTAGGTTCTGTTTCTCCGCTGCGTAAACGTATGAAGCATCGTAAAACGATAGGTCTCTTTCAACCGCGATTTTTTCCACCTCTTTAAGAAGCTCCGCGTCGATTGAATACGACGATAGCTCTCCTATTATTCTTGACCACTGCTCTATGGACTTATCCCAATTCTTCACATGCCCCAGCTTATACTCTTTCCAGATTATGTTTCCCAACTCATACTCGGTCAGGTCGAGAATCATCAGCCTCGGGAGCAGTGAGGCAGCCTCCCTACCTAGCTTTCTGAGCAGCGGGTAGAGCGCGGAAGTGTCTAAAACAGCCTCTACCTTTCCCTGCGGCATTCCTTCACAACCCTTACCCATTCGCCCTCAGAGATTTCATCCATTTCCTTTAACAGCATATTGATTGCTTCCTCAAGCTTTCTCCTTTTAGCATGTTCTACTGCATCGGCCAACGCCTTCTCGACCACGCTTTTCACATCTATGCCTAATTTTTCAGCTTCTCTTTTTAGCTCCCCGCTTATTCTGATTGAAAGAACCTCTGTAGACAATATTTGTATACAAAGAAAGAATGTATACTTAAACCTTCCGGATGGTGTGCAAACAGCCCCCATATGGATCTAAGAAAGGCTCCTAATAGACTATTCAATATTTCTTACAGCTTATTATCCGCGCATTTAAGGTAAAGGAACCCACGTGGTTGGAACTTGAATAGAGACCTATGCCAAGAGATCTCTGAGAAAAACGGGGGAAGGCGCTGGGATTCAATCATAACAGCTTTTTCCCGACTTCTTGGACTCGCATGCCTATGTTGCTCAAGCATCACACAGAGGAAAGGTTGACATTAAACAACAGCAGAAGCAATAAAGTTTCAGAAACGTGATGACGAAAGATTGGTAGAAAATCAGCAACGAATGACTCAACCCATAGAGCACACAGCCTCACTAGGCTACCCCAAGGAACATAGAAAGCAACACTACGCGATATCGATCCAACTGTTTAAAACCACGCGTAGAACAGCAGAAAATATAAAAAGACCTAGAGAGGAAAAGACAACCGGGCCCGTCGCCTAACCTGGATAGTGCACGCCTAGAAATGGCGGCAGCCTCCTATCCGTGAAAGCTGTGAGAGAGCTGTAATGATCTGGGTTCAAATCCCAGCGGGCCCGTTTCTCCCCCTCCATGTTCTTATGTACTACTGTACTAATTAGAATTCAGAGTTTCCTGCAAAAGCTTATCAATTGTTAAGTTACACGTAAAGTGTGTTAAACATTGCGTAAAAGCCCTAAGGAGCTGGGTGGGTTATTGTGGTCTGTACTGTGGAGCCTGTGGAATATATCAGGGACGGATAAAGCTGGCTGTTGAGAACCTGCGAAAGGTCATAGGTGCCTATGGTTTTGACAAGATTACACCAGAGCTGGCGAAATGGGACCCGGCCTTCAAGAATTACGCAGAGTTCGAAAGGGTTCTAGATGGTTTAGTTAGGCTTTTCGGAGAATGCCCAGGATGCGTCGCTGGCGGCGGAAACCCGGATTGCACTGTACGTCAATGTTGCAAGCAAAAAGATTACGCGACCTGCGCAGAATGCACTGAAATGTACACTTGCGGAAAAACTCCGACGCACAGGGGGCTCATTAGAGAACTTGAAGAGGATTAAAATTGTAGGGGTTGACAACTGGACGAAAGAAATGCAGGAAAAAGTGGATGCAGGCTACTGTCAACTAGACGAATAAGCTGGGTTTTTTCTTATTTTAGAAATGCAGTTCACCTCTACTATAAATGGATCTTGCAAGAAGCTTGGTTTAAAATATATCTCTAAGGATTCAGTAAGGTTTTTAAAGTCTCACCGTATTTTCCTCGTGTAGATGTAATGCATGAAGTTTTGATTTCTGTTTCCAGCGCTCCAATCGCTAGGCTTGGAGATAAGGAGTATTATGATTTAATTGGCACTATCGATGTGATGAAGAAAGTTTTCTCCGAGTCAGTTGTAGATGGTTTTGAGCTGCAGCTTGAGCCGGAATGGGATAGCAGCAATCCTCCTTTGACAGATAGGGATTTTGCTGACTGGACTAAAACACCGAAGTATACGACCGAAGAAATACTGGCTATGCTTGAGGAAGACAAGTGGGTCTTAGAGAACTCAAGCTTCTGTTTTTACGAAGCTTTGAATAAAATAAAAAATGACTGGAAGTATCAGGGGCTGCTAACAATGGAACCTGACGGAAGATTCGATGGCTCAAGATTTCACAACTTTATTGAAGCCATGAAAACATTACGCACAGTGTAAATATCCCTAATACCTGGTTGAATAGCCATCTAACCGGGTTGAAAGGAAGGTTTTTATGGTTCCTACTTGTAGTTGGAGTAAGAATTTGAGGTCTCTTGGCGAAGAAGCTGCCTCTCTGTTCTTAAAGGGGTATGCGTGTTCAGAAAGTGTTCTCCTAGCTTTCTCAGAGCATTATGGGATAAAAAGCGAGTTGATTCCCAGAATAGCTACGGCTTTCGGCGGAGGCTTCGGAAGAAGGGGTTTGGTTTGCGGATGCGTAACCGGTGCCTTGATGGCTATAGGCTTAAAATTTGGAAGAACAGATACTTCTCAAAGTAATGCGGAAGCCTATGAAGTTACTGGAAAATTCTGCGAAGCCTTTAAAGAAAGGTTTGGAAGCGTGTTCCGCCGTGAGCTGATCGAGATAGATCTAACAACGGAAGAAGACAGGAGAATTTTCGCTGAGAAAAAAGTTGGAGAAGAGAAATGCGTTAATTTCGTTAAAGAAGCAGTCTTAATACTTCTAGATTTGATTGAGAAACAATAGTCATAAACCCTAATCAATAGAGAATTACTGCAAGAGTTTCAACCAGTGTTCTTCCAGTAGCTTATTTTTAGTGTTAAACGTGTAAAGATTCTTAGCCAATGACACACTCGAGCTTCGATTTCTACAAGGCTTTAAAAAAGATGGGTGACGGTGAGAATACGGGGGACTGCTGACTATGGAGCCAGATGGCGCGATTGTTAGCCTCATTGACAGTTCATACTTAACAGTTTTATTACAGCCATGGGAACACTGTGCGCCTTGTAGGAATCTTGTTCTTACTTTTTCAAGTAGCATTGTCTCTCTGAATCTAACCGTCTACAGGCGGCAAGTTTTACAGTCATTATAATATGGCTTCAAAAAGTTTTAATACGTTAATACGATATAGTATAGTCGTTTGCAGCTTCCGGTTGTAATCATTGCTGCAGGAGTAGCCTCCAGGCTGAAACCATACTCTGAGGAAGCTCCTAAATGTCTAATGGAGCTTGAGCCTGGTGTGACGATACTTGACTTCATATTAAGCAGGTTGGGGGATATTAATCCAAGCCGTGTCCTGATTGTTACGAGGCCGAAGTTTGGAAGTATGCTGGAGGAAAGGGCGAAGGGGAGGGTGGAGGTTGTAGAAACAGATATAGAAGAGTTTGGGAATCTTTATAGCGTCAACCTGGCTTTAAAACGATTGGGTGCAGAAAGCTTTCTGCTCTTAATGTCTGACCATATTTACGAGAAATCAATGATCGAGGAGGTTTTATCTTCAGGGAGGAAGGCTGCGTTCACTGTTTGCCTCGATCGTAAGCCCTCCCGGACTGATGCTGAGGAAGGGTTGAAAATAGTGTTGAAAGAACAGGGTGTAGCTTACACGGATAAGAAGGCTTTGCCTAGGCATGGGATAGATACAGGGGTTATACTTTGCGGCGAGAAGGCGAGGACGTATGTAGAGAAGACGATAGAAAGCCTCGGTCCTAATGCAACAATATCTGAAGCTTTAAACCTTGCTTCAAAAGATGGCGAGGTAGACTATGTTGATGTAACTGGAATACTCTGGAAAGATATAGATACGCCTGAGGACTTGGTCAGAGGGAGAGAAGTCTACTGGAAAATACTGAGGAAGGAGAATAAAACTGAAAGCGGGCTGGTCTCAACGTACCTTATCAAGCCTTTCTCAACACGTGTTTCAACCAGGTTTTACCGGAGCCTCGACAGGGAGCCTCTCGTAATGACGCTATTTTCTCTAATCGTCGCTCTAGCAGCAGGCTTCCTCTTGGCGTTTAAAGAATCCCTGCTGGGAGGGCTTCTAGTCGGGCTTGCAATCCTGCTTAGCGAAGCAGGCAGTGAACTGGTAAACTTGTATGGTGGAGGAAACTGGAGGCTTCAAGTCAGCTCTTTGCTGGACCGCGTTTCAGACTTAGCCATAGTAACTGGTTTTTCATTACCCTTATTATCATTGGGAGATAATGTTTTCCTGCTTACTATTCTTGCAGTAGCAAACATAATGCTGGTAAACTATGTGGCTCAAGGTTTAAACAATGCCAGTAGTAATGTGAGGGTTTTGAGGAAAATACCTGCGACGAGGGATGTGCTGCTTTTCACGGTTCTCTTTACATCGGTCGTTTCACTTCAATTTTACGGCTTGTATTACTTAGCTGTAGCCCCGTTTTTCTACCTAGTATTTTCACTTGCTCTGGTTATTAAGAACAAGAAAGGAGAGACCAAGCGGGATAGGGTTAAAAGGGCTCCCAAACCAGAGATTACGGTTGAAAAGGGAGAGATAACTAAGAGGATTGAAATACTAATTTCCAGCTCGCTTAAGCTTGCCCTATCGCTTCTCTTCCTGCATATGATTACACCCGCAGTTACGGATATT
>JAWCMB010000032.1:0-19801 GCA_038850115.1 Thermoproteota archaeon | reverse complement strand
TTGCTCGCATTCTCCCTATCAGTGAAAAGCCCGGTGGACTCTATAACTATGTCCACACCATAATCTTTCCAAGGTATTAGCGCTGGGTCTTTCTGCATTAGGACTTTAAGCTCCCTACCATCTACTTTTATAACGTTTTCTCCGACTTCAACCTTGTTTTTCAAGGGGCCGTGGATCGAGTCGTATTTCAACAGGTGGGCGTTGGTCTTAGTGTCAGCTATGTCGTTTATCGCAACCACTTCGAAAGCTTCACCATAGTCCGGGTCTTCAAGAGCTGCCCTGTAGAACAGTCTGCCGATTCTTCCAAACCCGTTAATACCTACTTTTATCGTCATTTTCCCTTACATGCCTTCCTCAGGGTGTTTAAAAACTTAACGCGGATTCGAGTATTGCTGCAGGGAAACTCTTTAATCTTAATCTATACAATAGCTCGTTTATGAGCAGTAGAGTTGGGGAGATCGTTAGGAGACGGGTTTTAATAGAGGTTGAGAAATACCCGGTTTTCCAGAGGGCTGCTGTCGCTCTCTCAGGTGGGAAGGATAGTGGGAGTCTTCTCCATGTTTTCAGAGAGGTTCAACCGGATAAGGAAGTTATCCCTATTCATCTAAATCTTGGCATAGGCAGCTTCTCGGAGGAGTCTGAGCGTTTTGCAAGAATGCAGGCTGAGATGGCTGGCCTCAGGCTGGTTGTTTTCAACCTCGAAAAAGAGCTTGGCTTCACAATCATGGATGCGAGGAGGTTCTACCCGAAGGTTTGTAGCGTCTGCGGTGGTTTTAAAAGATATCTTTTGAACAGGCTTGCCTTCCAGCTTGGTGCCGACATCATTCTTACGGCTCACCACCTTGAGGATTTTCTAGTTAGAATGTTGAAGTCTGTTTTGAACGCCGGGTTCGAGGAGCTTGCAAGGTTTAAAACGTATCTTCCCACAACTGGGAATCTTATTGCTAAGGGTAGGCCCTTTTGCAGGGTTTCCGAGAGCCTGATAGCGAAGTATGCCCTTCTTAATGGCATCCCTTTTCTATCTGCGAAATGCCCTATCGGGAGGAAGGAAAACGTTGAAAGGTTCAGGAGGACGCTTGAAATCTTGGCTGGAAGGCAGAGCCAGAAGCTCCTTTACTTCTCGTCGTTGATGAAGCTGGCTGAGATGCTTCAAAACTGCGGAGCCGTAGCTATGCCGGAGTTAAAACCCTGCTCGTCATGCGGCTTTCTCGCTTCAGGCGAAACATGCTCTTTCTGCGCAAGAGTGAGGAAGATTAAGGCTTTCCTAGGCAGTGAGCAGGCATCATCCTCTTAATACTCGATAAAACCTGTTTTTAAGCAACTCTTTTAAACACGTTGCCTGCTTGACATCATTAGAAACGGGAGGCCGTCATGAGGATCGCCTTCGTTTATGATGCAGTGTACCCATGGATTAAGGGAGGAGTAGAGAGAAGAATCTACGAGATTGGGAGAAGGTTATCCCGCAGGCACGAGGTGCACTGGTTCAGCTTAGGATGGTGGGGTGGCGGGGAGAGGAGTCTTGATGGTATTTGGCTTCACGGGGTTGGAGGAGGAAGGCCTCTTTACGTCAATGGGAAGCGTTCGATAAGTGAAGCATTATACTTCGGACTTAAGCTGCTCTCAGGCTTAAAGCATGATGTCGACTTCATAGATGTTCAGGCTTTCCCATACTTCTCTTGCTTCTCCTCTAAGGTTTGCTCCATGACAGTCAAGGCATGCATGGCGGTGACTTGGCATGAGCTCTGGGGCAGCTACTGGTTTGAATACTTGGGTGCCAAGGGACTTGCAGGCTGGGCTGTTGAAAGAGCCGTCTTAAATCTTACAAGCATGCATATTGCTGTATCAAGCGTGACAAGGAGAAGCCTGGAGACGCTTGGTATTCGCGCCGAGGTAATCCCAAACGGGATAGACTTTAAACATATAACAGGAGTCCCGAAGAGTGGCGAGGAGTCAGACATGGTTTTCGCAGGCAGGCTGGTTAAGGAGAAGAACGTCGACTTGATTATTAGGGCTGTGCGGATTCTGAAGAACAGTATTCCGGATGTTAAATGCGTGATAATAGGAGATGGGCCGGAGAAACATTCTCTCATAAGTCTTTCTGAACGACTTGGGGTGAGTGGGAACATCGTGTTTAAAGGGTTTCTTGAAGATCATGACGAGGTAATAGCCTGCATGAAGTCTTCAAAGGTGTTTATACTACCTTCAACAAGGGAGGGTTTCGGAATCGTTGTTTTAGAAGCGAATGCATGCGGCCTGCCTGTCATAACAGTTAGGCACGAGAGGAATGCTGCCTGCAGCCTGATTGAAGAAGGTTTAAACGGTTTTACGTGCCCCGTTTCACCTGAGAAAATCGCTGAAAAAACGCTGGAGGCCATGGAGAGTAACATGAGCCAGGGGTGTGTCAACACTGCTTCCAAGTATGACTGGAGCAGCATCGTAAGCCGTTACGAGGAATTTCTGAGAAGAATATAACCTACCTGTTACTCTCGCCGAAGATCCTTAACACACTACCTGTGTTAAAGTAGACCGGGATCCTGCCTGCCAGCAGCATGGAGCACACTTCGGAGCCAAGCCCTTTTGAAACAATCTTGTTGAACGCCCTCCACGTTAAAACGGATACGGCAAGCATTCTCCTCGTGTCCACAAGGAGAACCCTCCACTTCCTGCAAAAGTTTGCAGCATCCCTAGAAACCTCCACCCTGCCGAAATGCGTTGCCCTCGCATACATTCCGCGTCTAGACTTCACCCTCGCCCTTGACAACGCTACGACGCATATGAATTCCCTGTTTCCAGGGCTGAGCCTCCAGTACTTATCGTGCTTAACCGCGTTTACAAGGTCCTCCGCCTCCCTTTTCGTCAAGCCTTTGAAAACGCTATCCTTGAGCATCCTGGTTCACGGAGCTGTACCGAATAGTGGATCCACTGGGCAATCCTTAAGACTGAAGCTCAACCACCCTGATCCCGTAGAAGCTGGCCAGTTGTCTCGCATCCTCTGTCAGCTTCGGCTTAACTATTAGAGTCGACCCGTTAATCATATCTTCAACATCGTTCTTCTTAGTATAGAATCCAACTATGGATGTGACGGAAACATCAGTCACGTCAAAAACGATATCGCAGACAATCGGTTTATCGCCGTTTAAAACACCTAGGTCAAACACGTGCGTAATCCCGGATTTACCAGTTATTTTTACGTCCTCCTCAACTTGCAGCCCAACTATTGAAAGGTATTGCGAAAGCTGTTTCTTGAAAGAAGCATACTCCTCCTCCCTCATTTTCAACTCCTGTTCGACAGGAAGCATCCTTGCCGAAACTTCTTCAGGCTGCATCATGCTTCTAAACAGCTTCTTGAGCGACTGAACCAAGGCCTCGCTATTAGTCCAGATCGCCGTGGCCTCCTTTCTCTCAGCCCGGCTTATACCCGGCGGCTTGGTGAACAGGAGAAGCTGCTTATTGTCCACGATTACGAAGCATGGTGCTGAGATACTCATTGTCTTAACCTCTATAACCTCAGCATGCTTTTTAAGGAAGGATGTGATGCTCGACGTGCCTAAAATACCGTGTGTAAGTATTTGGATGCAAACATTATCCTTACTCAGGTTGCGAAGCTTCTGCAGGATTCCAGCATTATACGCTCGGACGAGCTCCGTCCTGAAGGCTACGATGTTAACCTCCTCCTTAGCCTCATCCAGCATGTCTGAAAGCCTCGCATAAATCTGTTCTATGCCTTTCAAAAGCTGAAGCTTCTCCTGCTCTTCTACTTTAGAAGGTACACGAACTGTCTTCCACATTTCCATGAGCTCCTCCTTGCTCTTCTCCATCGTCATTATCCTTCTCCTCTCCGCCTCTATCAGGATGTCAAGGGCCTTTTCAAAGCCTATTGCTGAGAATTTAGCTGGACGGTCTAGGCTCGCTTCTATAATACCCTTGTTCTGGAGGCTTGTCAATATGTTATACACCTCTGTCCTAGAGATGCCTAGCGATAAGCCTATTTCACTGGCCTTCATCGGCCCCATTTTCAAAAGATGTATGAAAACCTTAGCCTCATTATCAGTTAAACCGTATTCGCCAAGCTCCTCCTGAAGCTTTTCAAACTCTTCAGATTCTCCTCCTAAAGTAATACGGCTCTCTCCCTCTATGGAAGCCATCGCTGGATTTAAACATATGTATGTCAATGGCACTAATTAAGCTTTTTTAAACTGGAAAAATGCTTAGTCTCACCCGCGTCTAAAACAGTCTTAGGATTAACGCAAAATCCTTAAGTATTAAGCCTAGCTTTATACTCGATGATGATCGGGTTAATCTTGGCTGCTGGCAAGGGCACTAGGATGCGGCCTTATTCTAACGCGATAAACAAGGAGATGTCCCTCATCGGGGACAGCCCCGTGATAGAGTATAACGTGAAGGCTCTTGCAGACGCTGGGGTTAAAAAGGCCTTCATAGTGCTTGGAGAAGGCAAGTGGCAGATATTCGAGTACCTTAGGGATGGCTCCAGGTTTAACATTGCCCTCTCCTACATATATCAGGATCTGGGTGAGAAAGAGGAGAAAAAGGGCACGGCGAAGGCAATACAGGTCGCTGAGGAATGGGTTAACGATGATTTCATAGTGATCTACGGCGACTCTTTTTTCCACCCGTATGATTTCCTAAGGAGTGAGATTGAGCTGCACGAGAGGGAGAAGGCTGATGTCACCATGGGGATCTACATGATTAAAGAGTATAAGGATTATGGTATTGTTCGAACCGACGGTGAGAGAGTAATTGATATTTTGGAGAAGGCCACCGCGGAGGAGGCGGAGAAAACTAAGGTTGACGATATGTTTGCTGTCAACTCAGGCCCAATAGTCTTCACGCGTGAAGTCTTCTCCTATATTAGGAGGACTCCTGTTTCGCCAGCTGGAGAATACTGGATAACTGACACGATAAGGCTGATGATTAAAGACGGTAAGAAAGTGTTGGCGTACAGGATACCTGAGGGAGTCTTCTGGAGGGACATTGGAAGAATGAAGCACAGGATGGAGGCTGAAGCATACCTCTTAAGCAAGCATTCTGAATACAACGTGTTAAACAGGAAATGATCAGCCTTCGCCTTCCACAGCCATCCTAATAAGGTTTAACGCGTCTTCAAGACTAATCTCCTGTTTAAACTGGATGCCACCTATGTTTGCCCTACCCCCCGCTTTCACACCGTTGTTTTTCAATAGCTCCGCGTAAACCTTGTTTAGATCTAAGCAGCATGCAGCTATAGTTGCGGAAACCGGTTTGCCCTTCCTCAAGCCTACGCAGACAACCACTTTTTCACTCCCACCTAGCTCGAACATCAGCATTCTTCTGGCAGCGGCCTCAAGCTGATCAGTAACGTCGTACGTGAAGTATGTGATGCTGCCTGTTTTACCTATGGTGCTTCTAAGCTTCTCAATCTTGTTCTCCACGATGCTCCATCTGCCTATCTCGCTTTCAACCCAGTTCAGAATACTGCTCCAGTCTGCCTCGTAAACCATGCGCGTGAGGCTACTTCTAATGTCTTCTCTCATACTGTTCAAAAGGAATGCTTTGTTCATCTTTACAGCCAACTCTGAAACAATGTTTCCAGAATCTATCTCGTCAACAGCCTCTAGAATCCTGACACCGTCCTCGTTTAACTCCAAGAGGTCTTTGAAAACTTCGAAAACAAGCCTTGAAACGCTTCTAATCCCGCTGTTAAACAATATTTCCCTGGTTTTCTTGGAGCCGTTGTAAAGCGCTATTAGTGGCGCTGGACCGTGATGATCCAGCAAAACGTTACTGCCGACATAGGTTACGCCTTTACTTAAGGGGAGCTCTATAAGTATGCTTCTCGAGGCTTTCACAGTGTCGATCTCACTGGGCTTAGGATAATGAATCCTTGAAAAATCCACGCCTAGAGCCTTTGCGGTTATTGAGGCTGCGAAAATACCGTCTAGATCTGAATCGCTCAATATTGTGTACTCAGGATTATCCTCTACGAAACGGAATATGATTCGCTTCCCCTCTTCATGTTCAAAGCCCAATTCTTGTTTCCCTCTTTTCAGGGTGTTGCTGAAGGCTTTTTCGAAGCGCTCTTATTTAAAACTATTTTTCAACCATGGCCAGGGGGTTGACAACCTGTTTTGTTAAAAAATTTTCAGGATGCTTAAAAGGATGTTAATGGCTCCAACCGGCAGACAATAGTAGGCAAACTTGTAGAAACTCTGTTTAACAATGTATTTTCTTACTTTTCCCAGTGCAAGATAACTAACGGCAGCGGTCGCTAAAATTCCTAAAGTAATCATCCAATACTCCTGCTCGAAGCTAACGTCTTTAAGCTTAACGATGCTTCCGCCGATTATGCTTGGGATTGACAAGAGCAGGGAGAACCGGTAGGCCTCGTCGTTCTCAACCCCTCGAAGTAGACCGGTTGAAACAGTTATCCCGGTTCTGGATATTCCAGGTGTGATTGCAGCAGCCTGAGAAACTCCGATTAGAAATGAATCTAAAGCATTTAGCCTCCTTCGTGGTTTAGCAAGCCTCGTTGAAAACAGGATTAAACCGTTTAGAAGCATTGCAACCCCGGTTGCGAAAAGGCTTTTGAACATAGATTCGAAGAAGTTTTTAAGAAAGAAGCCCGCTAAACCGGTGGGGAGCGTGCCTAGAACCACGTATATAAGCATCCTGCTCTCCTCCCCTGAGAAATCAAGCCTGAACACAGCTTTAAGGATGGATTGTAAATCTTCTCTCAGAAACATGGTTACTCCGATGAGGGTTCCGAGGTGAAGCATAACATCGAAGGCAACGGAGACGTTTATCCTAAACAGTTCTTGTATCATAACCAAGTGTCCTGTGCTTGAGATTGGAAACCATTCTGTTATACCCTGAACTAGGCTTAGGGAAAATACCTCTAGGACTCCAGCCTCGCTAGCGCCTCCAGATGGGAAACGAGCGGTTAAACCTGGCTCAACAAGGATTATTAACATATGAATAAATAGGTAGTTAACGATAATAAATGTTGGTAGCTGGTTTTTTCTATGTATCATGCTCTTTTATCACAATCCCTTTATAAAAGTTTTACAGTTAATGAAACTCTTTACAGATACTGATTAGATCGTCATGCTACGAGTTGAGGCTTACCATAGAAAGTATTTCTAGAAAGATTAGATAATTTTTAAAAGTGGTAAAGCCGTTAACAGGCTTAAAATTTGGCTTAGGGTTTTTCAACGAACCTTCTTGCTGACATTTCATACATCTTTCCTTCAGCATCAAACGTTATGATGTTTTTGTTTAGTCGTATTGCCGCTATCGCAAGCGCTGAGCTTAATAACCCGTCATCCGAGTCTAAACATACAGCATCTATATTAAGGATTTCTTCCGAAAGCCTTTCAACAAGCATATTTATATCTCTTGACTCAACCCTCTTAACCTCAATCGTCGGAGGCCATATGCCTTCAGACCTGACTCTCCTGCGCAATTCCCTTACCCTACTGCCTACATCCGTTCTTGAATAGACAATTAAAAACTGAGGCCGGTATTTTCTAATAACCGTTGCAGCATACTCTATTGATTCACCTATGACTACAGCCACGTTAAACCTTAGTGTAGACCATTCGAGAACTAGCTTCCTAACATGAGTTATGACTTCATGCGCATTTGACTCAAGCATAACTGCATAAAGAGACTTTGCATGCACGTAAGCCGCGTAATCTTCACCATCCTTCTTAATCTCAATCGTGGTGAGGGCTGTAAAAGGCCTATTACCCCCCTTACCGTATTTGAAGCTTACTAAGTATGAAGCATTCCCATTCTCATCCAGCTTTTCCTCGCGTGCAACATCTGAAATCACTAGTTCTAACGTCGTACTGCTTTGAGGCAGTCTTTCATAAAGATAGTTGACGAACATTTCAACCTTCTCTGAAGGTATTCTCACCGGGATTCGAACAGTCCATACTCCTTCCCTAACTGTCTTCTCTTCTATTCTCCATCTTCTTAGGAGCGATGGTGTGGCTATTTTAGCGGCCTTTAAGGCGGGAAGGGTTGAGGAAACCATGGCTGCCAGTGACGCCATCATTATCAGGGATAGCATATCTATGGGAGTGGCTTTCACGTCAATGGGTATAATAACATTGGAGACTTCGAACATTTTAAATATCATCATGCTCAATATATAGCCGATGCCTCCGCCGATGAACCCGAATACTCCTGCCTCAACTATGAACAGGCTTGTAATATGAGTAGGGTTCAACCCTACAGATGAAAAGATAAATATCTCGTTCCTCCTTTCATAAACCAGCGTGTAGAAAAGTAGCATTATGTTCAATATAGTAATAACCATTGGAACAAGCACCGATGCCCCGAAGACCTCCACAGAGCCCCCTCTAAAATAGTAAGTTATGCCCTCCGAGCTCGGCATAGTAATGACTGAATAGTTTCCGAGCAAGGCTAACCGTCTGGAAACCTCTCTAGCCTGCGCATTATCCTTAAACGTGCAGTAGAGCGCGGAAACATAACCTCCTAATTTCTGAGCAGTAAAAGCATCAGTTATCAAGAGGTTGTCAGCCGGTACTGTTTGGGGGCCATTCTCGAAGCCAGGAAGAATATACAGGGGTAGGAAATAGCTACCATCTGGCTCTTTTATTCCATTAACCAGTTCACCGTTAAATATCCCGACTACCTTCAGCTTTACTCCTCTGAAAACTATAGTCATGCCCACATCTATATCCCTGCTAGTCGCCAAATACTTGCTTATAAGAACAGCATTACTGTTGTTAAACAGGCTTTCCATCGCGTACTCTGGGTATATGGCGCTTTTAATCAAGTTTAGAGATGGATCTCCCTTGGAAATTCCTCTAACCCCGTAGATCGGCACCTCGCCAATATAGTCTAGGGCACCGTATGCGACAGGAGTTATCACCTTGTAATCTATTCTTGAAACCTCTCTCTGCGCACCTATGAAGCTAAAGTCTTCAGATGTGAGAGGACCAGTAGGCTTGATCACCATCGCTATCGGAGGATTATTGGCCGGCCATATTTTAGCTACCGCTATGGCGTTAGTCGTGAGAGAAACCCTTATTGAAGTTAGTGTTGAGATTGCTACAATCATCACTGTAATGGAAACTAGAGTAAGCAGAGTCCTCAGCTTCCTCTTTTTCAAGTTCCCAATAGAGTATGAAATAGCAATCATTAGAGCAGGTATTAGCGAAACCCCCCTCTCGCTTTTTATTTCAAGAAAGTAAGGAGCGAGAAGTACAAGGAGAAAAATGAATATGACTATGTAAATGCCTACCTGAAGCTCCAGCATTGTAATCCTCGAAAGACCGGGGAACACTTGATAGGCAATCGTCATTAAAACTATGAAAGTAACTGTTGTAAACATCGCGTACTGATCTTTCCTCTCTGCAAGTATCGCGCCGATAGATAAGGCTAGTATTGCTACCATTACGAACACTATAATCTGGTTGGTCCGTGTTTCCCTAACAATATTTTGAATAACATCAGTTATTAAAATACTGTTCATCACTGCTTCCTGTTGATGCGCCAGTATCTTAATGGGGTCGGAAGTGTTTAAAACGGCTAAACGAGACTTTTCAATCTGCTCCAGCCTGTAAAGTTCCAGACCCACATAGAGCCCCATATTCCTAATTTCTTCTACACGTCTTTTAGCGGACTCAACAGTTTCGTTGACAAAACTTTGATAAGATTTTATCTGGAGTAGGGCAGGTTGATCCAAATATATTTTAGCATTTTTACTTAATCTAATCGGTCGGGTACTGTTCCCTATTTCAATAACCATCTTTCTTCCGCCAATTATGGTTGAAACCAATATCGACAAATCAGTTTCAGAAGGAACTATGAGGGTGTTTCCAGTTATGTTCAGCAGGCTGAGTATCGGCAGTTGGCTTGAATCATAATTCAGTATTAGTTGATTAAGCTGCGTCTCATTGATTAGTAGGACACGCATTTCCTGCATTGGAATTGTCAGGTCAAAGGGGGAGGGAACGACCGCTAAGACCTTTGCGACTGCTCCCGGACATAGGTTTATTCTTATATTTCTTGTTTCTCCGACTGATAGTTTTCCTAGGCTTATTGTTTGAGGCACGTAGGTATCTTTTTCGTTTAGCGAGGGGCCTATGATCTTTATTTCCGAGCCAGAGGGCACTGCTATCGTTGCTTCATCACAAACCCTGGCGACCATGTATGTATCGTTTACGAACACTAGGAAGAACTGGGGTTCCCTAGGCTTCGGGTTTAACGTTATTTTAAGCATTGACGATGGTTTCACGATGAAGCGTTTAGAATTGATGTCAATCTTGGTGCCGTTTGCCAAGAGAAGCTCCGTTGAAACCTCCAGCACATGCTCGGAGTCAACGTGGTGCGGCGCGTCGAAGACGTGTTTAACCGCGAGATAGGCGGGTGATGATGAGGAGGGTATTTCAACGCTGATGTTCTTACTGACCAGTGTTTCATTGGAGGTCAAGTCCTTCAGCCTCCAACTCAACACCCCGCTTAAAGCCCCCGGGGAAACGTCGTTCACAAGCCAGATTCCAATCCTAACAGTGGAGCCTGGTAGAAAATAGAGGGATGTTAAATTGTGCCTATAGTCTCCGTCAACCATTATCACGGCATGCACAGGGTTGAAAGCATTCCTAACCTCGTAGAACGATGCCTTTTTAACCCCGTAGGAATCTATGATTGAGCCGCTGACAAGCAGAGGGTAGTCTGTTAGAGGGAGAATGTTCACACCCATGGAAACATTACTCTTAAGAATCCTGGCCCTGTCCACCGCATGCCTCAACACCAAAGATTGGTACTTCTGGCTCAGCTCAATCAGGCTGGACAGATCACTAGCATCTGTCCAGTAGGCGTTTAGGAAGCGTGGGTCAAGCCCCTCCCCCTCTAGAAGCTGAAGAACCAGCTCATAAGGCAGGGTTTGAACCTCCCGCCAGAATGGAGAGCCTAAGCTAGGCAGGCCAACTGGACTAATTAAGCTTGGAAAAGCCTCCTTGTAATGCAGGTAGTCAATCCAGCTGCCCGATCCCCAGCCATAGTCTACGAACCTGTCAATATAATCGTAGCCCCCAGTATATGATAAAACCATGATCCTCTTATTTACTTCTTTAACCAGAGCATCTAGGTCACGGTCAAGGTAGAAATTGGTTCCAGAACCATAATATGGTGATTCCCTGTTCAGCCATGGGGGCAAAACATGGGGGCAGACTATTATTACTGAGGGATAGTTGTAAGTTAGGAGGAGTAGTTCAGCAAGCTGCGTCTTCGCAAGCCTAGAGTAATATTCAGAGTAGTCTAGAGCTGGGTAGGCCCCCACCAAGGGGAAGTCAAGCTGAACGATGAAGCCCTTTACAGAGGTTAATTCATAGAACTCCTTCGGCTCAACATGTGCGAAAGACCTTAGGAAGTTGACATTCGCCTCTCTAAGCAGGCTAATCGTCCCATTCATTCTTACTCTGAGACCCGGGTCAGTAAGCCATTCAAGCCTAGAAAAATACGATCCACCTCTTAGAAAAACGCTCCTGCCGTTTACTTTAACGTAAGGATTCTTCTGAGAAATCAAACCCTCTAGGAAACGTATTCCAAATAATGTTTCAACCGACCCTGCGTATTCATCACCATTATACAGACTGATGTTGAGGAGGTAAACGTTTGGAACACCAATATCCCATGGGAACCAGTATGCTGGGTCCCGGAGGGAGATGCTTAACGTTTCCCACCTCCTTTCTCCGGCAGAAAGCTTTGTGTTGAAGGATTGTTCTAAACTGGCTGTGTTATTGGAGCTAAGCCCTTTTACTCTTACGGTTGCTGTAAAGCTCTCGTCAACACTTCCTTTGTTCTGAAGTAGAACACGCAGGTTCAAGGAGGCAGGGTTCGAGTATTGCACAACATCGACTAGGACAAGGTTGATAACTGAGTTAAGTGTTCCAACCAAGGTGACGCCTCCTGTTACTCCGATGAAACTGTTTCGAAGATCTGGAAGAATCTCTGAGAAGGAGTATATTCCCATCGGGTAGACTCTGGACTCGTAAGTGTCTTGGGCTGGAGATTCGAGGTAAACGGTTAAAACGTTGACACCATCGCGGACAACAATATCATCAACGTCGAAGAAGAATTGTGAGAAGTAGCCAACGTGCTCCCCCAGATAGAAGCCGTTCAACCAGGCTTTCGCAGCAACCCAGAAACCTGAGAAAACAAGCCTCAGCCTCAGGCCCCTCATCTCGCTGGGCACTGTGAACGATTTCCTCAACCATAGTGAGCTGTTCGATCTGGTTGACTTAAAAAGGAAGGGCGGTTCAACCCTGCTCCAGGAGGAATCATCATAATAAGGATCATAGTAAAGATTAATGTTTCCAGGGTCGAAAGCGTCAACCTTGTAGCTCCATTTCCCAGTCAGCTCATGCTTGGAGAGATAGAAGTAGTCGAAAGGCGCTAAGTATGAAGAAGCCTTGTCAACCAAATTTTCAGAGGGCTCCACAAAGAAGTATCTTAAACCAGGGAGAATTAGAGCCGCTATCAAAAACGATACTGAGACTATTGTTAGAAGCGGCTCTACGATTCTCCTCGGCACCATCACCGGATTGCTTCCAATTGAAGCACGATATAAGTTTTTACTTAACGTTTTAACCCTGAGGCGAAGATAGATTTATAAAAAGGCTGGTTTTCGAGATATGTGAGAGATGCCTGTGAAAATGCCCAGCCGGATTATAGAAATATTTAAAAAGCACTACTACGCATTATCCCTAGCGCTAATCTTCCTCTACACACTATTATCCGTGAAGACGATTTTCCTCGAAGGCATGATCCCGGGCTGGGACAACCCTGTTCACTATGTGAATTCTTACTTAACAGTGTTCTACATGTTTCCAAGGCTTGACATCCTTGGCTGGGACCCTTTCAACCAGTTCGGCTGGGTTTTCAACCTATACTACAATCCTGGCATGAGCATCTTCGTCTCCACGGTTTACTACTTGCTCCTAGGGCTCATAGACCCTTTAACGGTATACAAGATCGCGTTTTTCCTGGCCTACTTCTTACTCGCCCCAGCGGTGTTCATGTTTATGCATGCTTTAACAGAGGATAAAATCGCATCCGTAGTCGCCTCGCTGCTTTCAATAACAACCTTCACAGAAGAATTTACATGGTTTGACGCGGGCCTTAAGCAAATGTATTACATAGGCATGTGGCCGGAGAGGCTTGGCCTAGTCTTCGCTTTCTTCAGCGTAGCCCTCTTAGCCTACTCCTTAAAATCTAGAGCACTTTCAAAAACCCTGCTTTTCACGGGACTGGGCTCCCTGTTCTTCACCATGGCCGTCCTATCCCACGTGATGATGGGGATTTCAGCAGCATTAATCGCACTCATACTATGGCTATTCTTCTCATTAAAAGTGTTGACTGATCTGTGGTCAACGGGCAAGCCTAAGCTGGTCTTGAAAACGGAGGCCGTTGTCTTAGCAAAGTTTTCATCCATGGGCTTGCTCTCCGCAGGGATGGCTGCTTTTTGGATGATCCCGCTGTTTCAAACGATAGATGCTTATCATAGTTTTCCAGCCGTCACATGGGCTGCTGGACCATATATTTTTGGAGAAATATTTGCCAGTATACCGTGGTATCTGCTAATTTTCTACTGCATGGGTGCTTTCACGCCTGTTTTCGCTAGAAAGAAAGTCTCCTATTCATCCTTGGCCGCCTCTGTGGTTATCCTTCTACTGCAGTTCCTGAACCTTGTTAACCTGTACGATGGCAACATTGGGCTGAGGCTTATTTTCGCATTCATAACATCGTTTGTTTTACTGGTTTCTTCCGGGGATCTCTGTATGCCGTTCCTGCTTGCATCGATATCCATTCTTGGATTTCTGGCAACAGGCCCGGATACGTACCTTGTTTACTTCGGCCCTTTTAGGCTTGACCTTCTAAGCCTAATACCTTTCGCAAAAAGCTTCGGCTACTCTAAGTTTAACGCTCCAGTCAGAATACTAATACTCAGCGTAGCAGCACTAGGTTTCTCGAAGATTTTGAACAAGCTCTACGCGTTCTCCAAAACAACAAAGTTTCCAGCAATTTTCTCGATAGCTTCCGGATTACTGGTATTCTTGATTCTTAATTCTTCGCTTAGTGCTCAACTGCAGAACACTGATCTGGCCTACCCATTTTCCAAGGAGAAGGTTTTCAAGCTGACCTCAGACTACCCTGGCTTCGAAAAGGTGAATGAGCTTATAGGCTGGGTGGAGAACAATGTCCCCAAAGACACCTACATACTGTTCCAGGACACCTTAGATTTCGGCGACAGCAAGGACTTTCAAACATCACACTATGTCTACATTGCTTCAATAAGGCTAAAAAGACCAATTATTGGGGGGTGTTTTGGAACCCGCTACATAACCAATACTTATGCCCTTACAGAGGGAGGTTATATTCTGAGTTTCTCCGTGGAAAAGCTGGTTGAGGACGGTTTGATTCAGAGGCTGATGGATGAGCTTGGAATCGGCTACATAGCTATCAATAATTCAAGATTAATTAACGCTTTAAACTCCTCCCCTGTTTTCAGGCTTGAGTATTATAATGGTCTTTACGCGGTTTTCAGAAAGATTAACTATTCGAAAATCGTCTTCATCCAGGGGGAGGGGACAGTTGAATCGGTAGACTTCACCGTAAACAGGATTGAAGCCACGTTATCCAACGTCTCCGGAAATTCCACATACCTAGTAGTTAGACAAGTAAACTTTCCAGGCTTTACAGCCGAAGCTGACGGAGAAACCCTCCAGATAGAAACCTACTATCCGAAACTGCCGAATGTAATAACGAATTGGCATGGGATCGGCCCGGTCTTTAACTGGAGGATTCCTTTCATGAAGCTGAAAATACCCGCCGGGTCTAGTAGGGTAACGCTTAGCTTCAATATGCATACTGTGGGAAGTGACGTGTCGAAAATAGCTTGGTCAGTGTTTCTCTGCCTTTTAATCTCAGGCATGGTCCTGCCAATAGCAGGGAAGTTATTCAGAAAATGGCGAAAGTAAAGGATTTTTTAGTAGAGGTGAGGATTCTAGACTGGTATAAGAATCTTCTTATACTGCTTGCACCGTTCTTTGGTGGAAAGCTTCTATTCCCAATCTATTATCCTAACCTTTTATTGGGATTCCTGGCTTTATCCACAGCCTCTAGTGCTTGCTACGTGATTAACGATATTAAAGATGCTGCTCAGGATGCTCATCATCCAAGGAAAAAACATAGGCCTATTGCTAGTGGGAGAATGAGTAATGCTTCAGCGTTAGCCTTCTCAATTATCCTACTGGTTTTTTCTTTCCTCATCTCATACCAGATAAGTGCTTCTTTTCTAATACTATGCATTTCCTTGTTCCTGAACTCAATTATTTACACTTTTTTCTTAAGGGACGTAGCATGGCTTGACTTGGTAAGCATATCTCTCAATTATATAATTAGGTCTCTAGCAGGAGGCGAAATAGTTAATGTACATATCTCACCCTGGCTGTTGATTGGCGTCTTCTATGTTTCGATGCTCTTTGTATTATCGAAAAGAAGGGAGGAATTAACCGCTTTAAATAAACCTGAACATCATAGAAAATCTTTTAAGCAGTATGACGTGGCTCTCGTAGATCAAGCGATTACTGTCTTCTCAACCTTAATAATAATATCTTATTCTCTCTATACTTTCCACTCGCCATATGCGGATGGTCTTCTGCCTTTCACGATTCCGATAATAACGCTAATAGTATTGCAGTTCGTTTCGATTTTGAAAAAAACTGAGGAGATTGGAATTATAAGGAGACTCCTGTCCAGCAGAATTATAGTCATAAGTCTCCTTATTTGGCTTGCGATAATGTCTTATCTAATATATTTAACATAAAGTCTTTCCAAATAATTGCTCAAAACAAGATTTCAGAGGTGCAAAGATTTATTAGTGAAGCGAGAGTAGTTTACCAGCATGATCTATCTTTATGGACGAGACTGGGGAAAGAATGATATTCTTAAACGAGTTGGTAGCATGGAGCAGATCGCAGGGGTAAAAATAGCGGAATTTTCTAACGGTTTTGAACGCGGTGTCAAAGTAGCCATAGTCAGAAACGGAGATCTGAATTTTCTAGTGGCGATAGACCGAGGTATGGATATAGTGAATGCAGAATATAAAGGAGTACCATTAAGCTGGATTAGCCCTACTGGGATAGTTGCACCCGGTTTCTATGAGCCAGAAGGACTCGGATGGCTCCGCGGCTTTCCAGGTGGATTAATGACTACCTGCGGCGTAACCTACATGGGTGTACCTACTCTCGACAATGGCGAGAGCTTGGGACTGCATGGCCGCATATCTTACTCGCCGGCTACTTTACTGAATGCTGATTCATACTGGGATGGTGAAAGTTACAAGATGTTTTTGGAAGGGGAAACCAGAGAATCTAAGGTGTTTGAGCCAAACATCATGTTGAGACGGCGAATAACAACATTCCTAGGAGAGAGACGCATAGAAATACGCGACATCGTGACGAACAGCGGGTGGAAAACACAGCCTCTGATGATACTATACCACATCAATATAGGTTTCCCCCTGCTGGATGAGGGTGCCAAGTTCTTGTCGACAACAGGTTACTTCACCCCTAGGGATTGGGAGGCCAAGGAGGGGGCGGAAGACTTCGCACGTGTTCATGAGCCAAGATCAGATTATAGGGAAAAAGTATACTTTCACGACATGCTTGTTGACAACGAGGGAAACGCTTATGCTGCAATAGTTAACGATAGACTCCTCGGAGGCCTAGGGGTATATGTGAAGTACAGCAAGCGCGAGCTACCTAGGTTCATACAGTGGAAAATGCTTGGCGAGGGAACATACGTCATGGGCATGGAGCCCGCGAACAGCCTTGTAATGGGAAGAGATAAGGAGCGGGCTTGGGGAACATTACAATATATTGGTCCGCAAGAAACAAAGGAGTTCCACATAGAAATAGGTATTCTCGCAGGTTACGAGATAGTCGAATTCGAAGAGAAAATAAGGAGAATAACTGGAGGTAAAAAGCCAGAGATGATAGAAAACGTGGAGGAATTCATTAAAACCTTAAAACAGTAAGCACCTTTATCAATAGCTTTTAAAGTTTATAAGTTTCCAAAAATCGTGTGCAAACTGAATGAAGGAAATAAATGTTGCAATAATTGGTTGCGGCGGAATTGCCTCTGTCCACGCGGAAAGATTAATGAAAATAGAGGGTGTTAGACTGAAGGCGTTTATGGATGTTGATGAGAAAAGAGCAAAATCTTTTTCAGAAAAATTTGGAGGTCAACACTATAACAGTGTAGACTCACTGATTAAAAACGAGCATATAGACGCACTGTATGTGGCTACACCCCCGTTTGCAAGAGGCGAGGAAGTAAAAGCCATAGAAAAAGGCATAGCGGTATTCTTTGAAAAACCTGTTGCTCTCAGTCTAAGCAAGGCTGAAGAAATCCTCAATTCTATAAAGCGTCATTCGGCTATAAACAGTGTAGGATACATGTGGCGATATCTCGATATCTCTTCAATCGCCCAGGAAGAGGTTAAGAAGAACAGCCCGACTGCAATGGTTCTTGGCCAATATATAGATCCCTTCTGGTTTCCTCCAAAACACTGGTGGCTTTACAAGGATAAGGGAGGGGGACAAGTATTGGAGCAGGCAACACATGTCTTTGATTTGGCGAGATATCTCGAGGGTGAGGTTTCTCATGTATGTGCAGAAATAGACAACCTGATAGCTGGGAAATTTATATATCCTGATATGACGGCTGAAGACAGTTCGATTGTAAGTTTAAGGTTTAGGTCTGGTGCTATTGGAGTTATAGTCAGCTCATGCGTCAGTCAAAATACTTTCACCGGAACTTTTCTCAGGCTAATAACAAGAAACGCAGTTGTCGAGCATCTCGGCCACTCAAAAATCCTTAGGATTTATGAAAAGAATAGGATTCATGAAATCAGGTCTCCTGTAGACCCCTATCTTGAGGAGGATAAAGTATTCATAGAGTCCGTAAGAACGGGGGATACAAGTAAAATCAAGTCAAGCTTTGAAGATGCAGTAAAAACGTTAAAAATAACTCTGGCTGCTAACGAGTCTGCAAAAGCAGGGAAAGTAGTAAGCCTAGACTAGAACTGAAGAAAAGAAACAGACTGTTACAGGTAAAACATATAGAATAGTTATCCCTAATCTTTATGAGATTGACTACTGAGGAAAACCGCCTATCCAGCAAATCTCTAAGGCTGCTTCCCAAATCAGTCATAACTGCAATGAAGCAAATTGGCATTGAAAAACTGGCGGAGACCCAGGAAAAAGCCATCCCCTTAATAATGAGGGGCATGAATGTTCTCTTAATAGCTCCAACTGGAAGCGGGAAGACTGAAGCTGCACTTCTACCGATTCTGTCTAAACTTATCGGTATTAAGAATAGGAGGGGAATCTCACTTCTCTACATTACTCCATTAAGGGCTTTGAACAGGGATATGATGAAGAGGATTGTGAAATGGTGCACCCTGCTGGGCTTATCTGTGGATGTGAGGCATGGAGACACTCCGTCCTCAATAAGGAGAAAGCAGGCTTTAACGCCTCCCGATATTTTGATAACGACCCCTGAAACGCTTCAAGCAATACTTCCAGGTAGAAGAATGCGGAATAACCTTAGAAATGTTAAATGGATTGTTGTAGACGAGATTCACGAGATTGCTGAAAGCAAGAGAGGGGTTCAGCTGGCCGTAGCTCTAGAGAGACTTAGGGAAATAACTGGTAGGGATTTTCAGAGGATAGGTCTATCCGCCACTGTAGGAACACCTGAGAAGGTTGGAAAACTTCTCGCCGGAAGCAGGAGGCCTGTTGAAATCATCAGGGTCCCTGTGCCGAAAGGTTATAGGTATTGGATAGAATGGCCACAGCCAGATGAGGAGGATTTCGACCTTTCAACCACCCTCTATACTTCCCCGGAAGCTGCTGCAAGAATAAGAACTATAAAGGATCTTTGCGACACCTACACTTCCACCCTTGTCTTTGTTAACAGTAGACAGGTTGCCGAAATGCTTGCTTTAAGACTTAGTCTCCTAGATCCTAAAATAGGCATACACCATGGCTCACTATCCAGAGAGGAGAGGACGAAGATAGAAGACAGCTTCAAAAAAGGCTTGACTAAGGCAATTGTCTGCACTTCGACGCTTGAGCTCGGCATAGATATTGGCTCTGCTGACCTGGTGATCCAGTATCTTTCCCCCCGTCAAGTGGGGCCTTTCATTCAGAGGGTTGGCAGGTCCGGCCACAGGCTTGGATTAACATCTGAGGGAGTGATATTGACTGCCTTCGTGGACGATGCGCTTGAATCAATAGCTGTAGTAAGCAGGGCAAGGAGCGAGAAAGTAGAGCCTACGAAGATCCATGAGGGTGCTCTGGATGTTCTTGCACATCAGATAGTTGGTCTCTCCCTAGACCACGGAGGCATAAGTCTTTCTAAGGTGGTTGAAATAGTATCCAGAGCATACCCTTTCCGAAGGCTTGATGAGAAGGAGTTTCAAAAAGTTGCAGGTTTTCTTTCCAAGCTCGGCATAACAAGGTTTGAAGGAGACAGAATCATGCCGACTAAAAAGGCTAGAAAGTATTATTTTTCTAACCTCTCAATGATTCCAGACGAGCGAAGGTATCCGGTTGTCGACCTTACGTCCAACAGGACTATAGGAATAGTTGGCGAAGAGTTTATCATGCTCAGAGCAAGGGTAGGGCTCCACTTTATTTGCAGAGGCATGGTTTGGAATATTGAGCAGATTTCTGATGATGGAGTATACGTGACGCCAGTT
>JAWCMB010000031.1:10642-19996 GCA_038850115.1 Thermoproteota archaeon | reverse complement strand
TGGGAGACGCTTGAGGCCACCTATGGCACAAGGTTAACGACAGATTTCAAGGACGATGTCCCTGAGAACATAATTGGAGCTGGCCCGTATAAGGCATATCAAGTTGCAGAGTCAAGCTTCGCCTACATCAGGGTTGACGACTGGTGGGGCAAAGATATATTCGGTCTTCCAAATCCCAAGTACGTAGTTATCTGGATTCCGAAAGATAATGTGGCAGCGGCTCTCGCGTTCGAGCAGGGCGAGCTTGACTATATGACCCACTTCACTCCTAAGATATGGGAAATGTGGGAGGTTAAAGGACTGCCGGTTAGAACATACTATGCGCACCCGCCTTACTACGTTGGTGGAGGCATAACCTTCCTTTGGATGAATTATAAGACGAAGGGTCTGGATAACACTGTTGTGAGGAGAGCAATAGCACACGCCTTGAACCTGAGTGAAATGATAGAGAAGGCATACTACAACTATGGCTTACAGGCTAAGCCTGTGCCAATATTGCACACAAGCGCGGCTGCTACCTACATAAACCAATCCTTGATAAACAGTTACGGCTGGTCCTTTAACATTGCGAAAGCAAAGAGGATACTGGATGATGCGGGTATAGTTGATAAGGATGGAGATGGATGGAGGGAGCTGCCCGATGGCACAGAACTCGGCCCCTATACAATACAGGTTCCATACGGGTGGACAGATTGGATGATGATGTGCGACATGATATCGACGAACCTCAAGGAGATAGGGATAAATGTTGAACCGGAGTTTCCCGACTTCGCTGTATGGTGGCAACGCTTAACCGACAAGAACTTCGACATGGTCATAGGCTGGGCAGATGCGTCGCCTGGATATGCGCATCCGTGGAACGCCTTTAGGTCAACGATGGACCCGAGGCTGAACCACCCGTCAGGAAACTGGGAGAACTACAACAACCCAGAGGTAGTTGAACTGCTCGACGCGCTCCCTGTTGAGACCGATCCTGCAAGGGTGAGGATGATGTACAACAAACTGCAGGAGATTTGGCTTAGGGACATACCTGGGGTACCTATGTTCTACGGCGCGTCATGGTATGAGTATTGTGAAGCCCACTGGGTTGGCTGGCCTAACGAGGAGAACGGATTCTGGTTCCCACAGGCTTGGAACTGGCCGCACTGCATGCCGTTTTTCTTCAGAGTAGTCCCGAAGGGCCAGACGCCGAAGGAGGTAACTTGGGTTACTGGGACGAAGTTTCCATCTAGCAAGATATTCGAAGACCTGGCAGCGGCCCCGGTCCACGGTATCGTAACTGTAACGAGGACCACTACGTCAACAGTGGTTCAGACGGTTGCAACCACTGTTACGGAGACTGTCCCGACTTTCGATATGGTCAGCGCTGGAGGCGTAGGGATAGTGGCTCTTATAATAGGCGTCGCCGTCGGCTGGCTTGTTGCTTCCCGGAAGAAGTAAATAAAACACCCAAAAGTTTTTTTATCACCATGCGCCAAACCTATTGTACAATAGGGTGTGGAGTAATATGTTCAGAAGGATTTTGCTGACGATCCTCGTATGGGGACTTATCTTGGAAATCCTGACTTTTATATACCTCAGCAATATGACTTGGCGATTCGAATTCGCGTACAATCTTTTCCTCCTAGTAATAACTTCAATAGCCCTACTGATACTTGTACTACAGATGAGGAGCGAGTATAGAAGAGCAGGATCTTCAAAAGACTGAGGCATCGTTAAACCGGTAGTCCAAGCGATATAAAAAGGTCAATAATAGCGTTGGGCTTAACCACAATACGAACCAAAAAGCCTGGATAACTACAGCGTCCTGCTTATAGATAGGATGATCCATTCCACTTATTTAGAATGTAAAATAATAGAATAGAGTTCTTAAATGAAATGAAGACCTCTATTTATCAACGCTTTAGCTTTTTTGAAGATCCTCTAGAATCATGATCATCAAGGTTGACCAACCGAAATCCGCGGCCCCGAGAGGCTCTCCAGTAGAGCTATCGTAATTCTCGTTAGAAGTAGGTCCGGCTGACATGATGTCAAGAGCTTTCTGGGCAAGACATCTGGCTTCATCCTGAAAACCATAGTTCTTCAATCCATAATACGTGAACCAGAGTATGTTTATCCACGAACGGCCTCTCCAGTACCCCTTGGGATCATACTCTTTATTATCAGCGCTGACGGTTGGGAGTGGGAATCTAGTCCAAAATTCCTCTGGGCTAAATAGGTGTTCTACCAGTTTTTCCGCTTGCTCCTGCGAAGCAATACCGGTGTAAAGGGTTAAGAAGGCAGCTGGACTCTTAACCTTAACCTGTTTATGGTTCTCCTCCAGTATATCATAAAAGAACCCTGTTTCAGCATCCCACATATACTTCTTTATTCCTTCCACAGTCTTTTCGGCAAGTCGATCATACTCCTCAGACTTACCGTATAAACCCAGCCTTTCTGCCAGCTCTGCCAGAATTTTCCTCTGAAGGTAAATAAGGCAATTTAAGTCTACTGCTTCTACCGGAGCCATCCTGACTTCGCTATATTTAACTTTATATTTAGAGGGGTTTTCACCGAATAGCTTTACGGCTTCGTCCCACCTGACAGCATTATCCCACCCTGACTCCAAGTAGTCTACGTAAGCCATGAGTTGATCCCCATCAGCATCCCTAGAATCTCTAAACCATCTGTCATATCGATCTAAAGCGTTGAAAGCCTTAACTAAGAACTCCCTATCTCCATCCGCATCCATTATTTGTTTAACAGCTATAGCTAGTACTGGGGGCTGAGTAGTCCATGGAGAATAGTCGTCCACATTCCAAAATAGTTTACAAAACTCTTTAGACACAAAGATCTCGTGAGGTATTCGTCCATCAGGCTTCTGAGCTTCAAATAAGTTTAAGAGTTCTTCTTCAGCCATCTTAACATCGTACGCGGATAGCACTATGGCGTGAAAAGCAGAATCCCAAAGCCACTGATGCCTAAACGTAAATTTACTAGGCATGTTGAAAGGATTCTTAAGGACAGGATGGCTCCATACCGTAGCTCTATTTGACAGTATAACATACCACATATACTTCCATAGAAGCCCATACTCAGGCTTAACCCCACTTGACACAGGTATCCTATTCATAATGGTGTTTATCCAAATTCTTTTTTCTTCTTCTATCTTGGAGGGGTTAACTAAAGCTGTTCTAGCCAGCCTAATAGCTTCATCCTTTGAGCTAGCCCCCACCACCGTAAAGGCCAGCACCCCTCCAGCGTTAAGCTCTGAACTTACTTCATAGGTGGCAATGCTCTTCTCGACATTAGCTGTCATGGAACCGTTTGAAGCTATACAGATGAAGTATGCATCTCTATATGACCCTATTAGATGCTTATCGGAGAATTCTAAACGTACGGAAGCCATTTCAGCTATTTTATCCCGATAATTAGGGTTAAACCAGCTGAAAACTCCTACGCCTCCCCTGAGCTTGATCTTCGATTTCAACGGCGAATGGTTCGAAACAGTATAGACCAGCGTATTGTTATATGCCGCTAACCGCGCCTCCAACTCTATCCCTTCAGCCATTAACAAATTGTAAGCCGTACCATCACGCCAAACCTGCTGTCTAACCGATATGATTGGCTCAATTATTTCTACTAAAGACTCGGCTTCGAAGAATTCTCCAAAGGAAAAAAACTTGACACTCCCACCAGATAAACTAGCTGCTACCAGATTGCCTACGACCTCTCCCTTTCTTCCCGGAAGGATCATCCCTTTACGCATAGATTTTACAGCCGGCGACCTGATAAAAACATTATTAAAGATGAGTACAAGCAGAAGCGAAACTGTAGAAACTGAAACTATAACCAGAGTAGCCGAGTTTTGGTTAATTTTCTGCGATCTGAAGCGCGCTAAAAATATATGATTCTTCTTTCTTCCGATGATCTCTGAGCCGCCTCCATGAGCTCCACTAAGTACTTGCCCTCCTCAACCGTACCGATTGGCACAGTGTCTTCGACAATACATTTTACAAAATGACGGTGGGTGTGCTGAGGTTCTTTTTCCCTTGTAAGGGAGGGGATCTTCCAAGATGAACTTGAAGAATCATAGTGTTTAACAATTGGATTTCCAAAAAAGTCCTCCCACACTAACATGCCCTTAACACCATAAATATATATCTCGTTAGTTCCTCTCGCTTGCGTCCAAGAAGTCTCGACCACAACTATGCTCCCCGTTTCCATATCCATCATTGTTGCGGCAGAATCTTCAACGCTAGCCTTCTTATCAAGCGTGCCCATGGAGGACACTAGTTTCTTAGCCTTCCCGAAGAGTAAATTGGCTATTGTGAAAGAATATACTCCCATATCAAACAATGCACCGCCCTCAGCCCGCTCCTTATCAAAGAACCAGCAATCCCCCGTCTCTTCATTAAACATCTTGGCCACATCATCCTGGTATTTCTCAGGGCCTGAATGAGCAACCCTAATTCTCGCCATGCATACTTTACCAAGATACTCGTTATCTATAGACTCCTTGATATAATCAAAATAGGGATTGTCAAAATACACGAAGGGCAGCGCCATCACCTTAAGATCCTTACGCTTTTTAGCGCATTCAACAACCGCCTCGGCATCACTTACCTTAGTAGCCATCGGTTTCTGTATGATTACATGCTTCCCGGCTTTGATGGCGTCTACCGCTATAGGCGAGTGGGTCGGGTGAGGTGTTGCTATAACCACTGCCTCCACATCCTCTCTTTCAAGCAGTTCCCTATAATCAGTATACCAGTTTGGCACCTTAAACTTGCCTGCGGTAATCCTAGCCCTGTTTTCCTTTATATCTGCAACTGCAACTAGTTTCACTTCCTCTATGGTACTAAGCTCTGGCAGATGGAAATAGTTCGCAATACCACCGCACCCAATTACGCCAAAACCAATCTTTCCCAAGCCTCTCACCTTCCTCCTTACTAGATTGGGAGAACTATTCTCCTCCCTTCCTTTGCCGATATCAGCCCAGCCTCCAAGACTTCCTGTACCGCCAAGTTGAATCTGGCGTCTACGGGCGGCTCAAGAGGTTTCTCGTCAAGAATACACCTTGTGAAATATTCTGGACCGTTTCTCAGACCTAAGGGAAGCTGCGGAGGATCTATTACTTCTTCCGTCATGTTCCTGAAATTCCCTTCTTCTCTTACCCTCACGAAGCGCATCTTTCCATCCTCTTCTACAACTATTGTTCCATGCAGACCGTTCAAGATCGGGCCGTGTATAGGATATTTGCCTACTTGGGACCAGGAGGCTTCCGCTACCCCAAACGCATCGCCATACTCCATTAGAAGAATAGCATTATCATCCACCGTAAGGTAAGGTCTCGCTAGGGTTCCAAACGTAGCAACTACGCTCTTAGGCTTCCCTAGAAACCACAGAGCTAAGTTAACTCCGTAGCAACAGTAGTCCATGAACGCGCCCGCTCCATTCAGCTCCCTATCGTACAGCCAACTGTAGAAGTACTCGGAACATCCTATTTCCTTTGGTCCAGAATGAGCTGCCCTGAACCTTACGTGATGCACTCTTCCTATATCGCCATTCTTCACCATCCTGTATGCCAGTTGGACTGCCGGGCTCCAAGTGGTTGGATAGTTAACCATAACTTTCGTGCCATGCTTCTCAGAGGCTGAAACTATCCTCTTGGCTTGCGCGAAATCAGCAGACATGGGTTTCTCCATGATAACATGAAAACCTTTTTCAGAAGCAGACTCTACCACGTCAGCATGTCTGCCATTCTCTGTGCAAACAAGGACCGCATCAAGTTTTTCTTTCGAAAACATCGCTTCGTAATCTTCATAGGTAGACAAGTTGAAGAGGTCTTTTACCTTCTGCAAGAGAGGTTTATTTCTGTCCGCAGCTGCTATAATCTCGATCTCTTCCAGCTCGCCGAATTCTTTGAGAAGGCCCCAAACATGGTCGTGGACCAATCCAGCTACACCTAACCTTATTTTCTTCATACCGACTTCGATTCAATACACTTAAAGGACATATAAAAAGCTTTATAGTGCATGCTACGAGACGCATTTATCTACTGACTGAATCAATTAAACTCTCTAGTTGAGATTTAAGCGGATGAGGTAAATGAAAAATTAATAAATAACGCATTAAGAACAAAAAGCATGTCTATAGAATTAAGAAAACACATGAATTCGATATATGTTTTTAAAGATGCCATGCCGATGTCGAAAGTTTTATGTTATGCAAGTCCAGAATACTGTTCTGATTTTAGTAAAGCGGGAATACATACTGTTACGTGGAATATTCCTTTGGGATGGTTGGGGCCAAAAAAATTTAATTTTGATGCTACTGATAAAGTTATTGAAAAATACTTGTCTATAGATCCAAACATTATGATCCTGCCAAGGATAAACTTTCCTGGGAACAGCCAAGATTGGTGGTGTAAAGCACATCCTGAGGAGCTAGTTGTTCTTTCCAATGGGGAGCTTGGCTCCGGCCATTCGAGCGCTTCGCTTGTTTGGCTTAAGGAGGCATCTTCTGCATTATCAAATTTCATAAGACATGTTGAAAGTTCGCACTATTCTCCTAACATAATTGGCTATCATATTTGCGATGGCCATTTTTCTGAATGGTTTGCCTGGGATTCAGCAAATTTCGAGAAGGATGTTCATGCATTACGATGGGTTTGTCAACCAGGCAAGACTCCAGTAGAATGTTCTACTCCATGGCCAGACTATTCTGAGCCGATGTTAAACGCTTTTAGAGAATGGATAAGGAGAAAATACGAGGGGGATTTAGAAGCGCTAAGAAGATCGTGGAAAAAAAGAGATGTAGATTTTTCCACCATCATGATTCCAACTAAACTTGAGAGGCTTTCAGCTGAAATTTCAACAATTAGAGATCCTGCAAGCCAGATGAATGTGATTGACTATGAAACGTGTTTTCAAGACATACATTCAGATCTAATTTTAAACTTATGTAGAGTCGCTAAGAGTGAAACTAGAAAACTAGTTGGTGTTTTTTACGGATACGTATGGCTCGGCTTCTTTAGAGGATTCTATATGCAAAACGCCGGACATACAGCGCTTTCAAAGATTTTGAAATCGCCTTATGTTGATTTTCTGGCTGGCCCTTACGATTACGAGAATCGTGTTTTAGGAGGAGCATGTTACTCGCAATCCGTGCCAGAAAGCGTCTTTTTACACGGGAAAATGTTTTTCACGGAAGTTGATCCTAAAACATTCCTTACAGATCCAGCGTTAAAGTGGCATCATTTAGGGCATTTTGCACCTAGAACAGTAGAGGAAACCTTGGAGCTCCTAAAACGCGATTACTCCTATGTGCAATCGATGGGCATAGGAATGTGGTGGACAGACCTCTTCAATCAAGGCTGGTATCATCATGAAAATATTATTGAGACTCTCAGAAAGTTAAGGAATATAGAAGAAAGGCTCAGTTCGTTTAACCAAGAATCTAACAGAGAAATTGCTGTGATTCTAGACGAGAAAAGCCTCCTCTATGAGAGACCCTGCCAGAACATGGCAATTGCTCTCAGAAATATTCAGCGGCAATGGGAGCTCGCCTTCATAGGTGCACCATTTGATACCTATCTTCAAAGCGACCTAACCGACCCTGAGTTTAATGCCGAAAGATACAAACTGTTTATCTTTATGAATAATGTCTTTATTGGAAAAAATGAGCGCAGAAGCATAGATCAGTTAATAAAAAGGGATGGAAAAGTCGTAGTGTGGCAATGGGCTCCTGGGCTGATATCCGATGAGGGAATTAGTATTGATAATATGCATCAAATTACCGGAATGAAAATAGATTATGAGAAAAAGGAAGGTCATACTCACATTGATATTACTAATTATCAGCATCCGATAACCAAGGGTTTGCCTTTTGGCCACTGTTTCGGACCGGAACTAAGTAGGTGGCATATGGCTTTGTTTAAAGAATCGGGATTTATAGAGGATGATCCAACGTTTGTTTCTTGCCCGCTATTCTATTGCCCTGACACCGAAGCGACGATTCTAGGTAGACTCAATCCAAGCGATAAGCCAGGTTTTTGCGTGAAAGAGCTTAACGACTGGACATCAATATATGTCGCAGTACCCTATATGTCTAAACAGGTTTTGCGGAATATTGCCAGATTCGCTGGTGTACATGTATATGCTGCGGGAGGGAATCTTGTTTACGCTAATAAGCATTTTCTTTCCATAACCCCTCGGTTAAGCGGGAGACAAACTATAAAACTGGCCAAGCCAATGACAGTGATTGATCTTTGGAATGATAAGAAAGTAGCTGAGGAAACAAGCAGTTTTGATATAGATGTGAAAGCAAACGCAACCTATATGTACCTTTTGGAATAAGTTTCATGCTAAGAGCAGATGAATTTTAGCTTTGAGATTAGCACACGCTAACAGTGCTTACCAAAAATTTATAAGGCTATATCAAAGGATAAAACCGGAGCAAAGTCTTGGATAAAATACTGGAAGTCCATGATTTAAGAATATATTACAGAAGCATATATGGCGACTATAAATCTGTCGACGGAGTGTCCTTAGAGGTTTTTCGAAACGAAGTTTTCAGTATAGCTGGGGAATCTGGATGCGGTAAATCGACTCTCGTAGATGGCATGCTTAGACTAGTTAAAACTCCGGGCTATATTCCAAGCGGTAAAGTCATATTTGAAGGAACGGATTTATTGAAGCTTCCTGAGAAGGAATTAAACAGGATCAGGTGGACTAAGTTAGCCTACGTTCCACAAGGTGCTATGAATTCTTTGAACCCTTTCTTAAAAGTCAAAGAACAGATGATAGATGTTATACTGGATCATTCCAATATGAAAAAGGAAGAGGCTAGGCAGCTTATAATGCAATTGTTGCAAGAAGTCGGCTTATCGGCCAAGGTGGCTGAAATGTATCCTCATGAGCTCAGCGGCGGGATGAAACAGAGGGTAATAATAGCGATGGCCATAGCTTTGAAGCCTACTCTGATTATAGCTGATGAACCAACCACCGCTTTGGATGTAGTTGTTCAGAAGGGAATCCTGCAACTTCTAAGGACCTTAAAGGACAAGTATCATATGTCTGTCATCATAGTGTCTCACAGCATGGCTGCTCACGCACAGGTCGGTGATAGGGTGGCCATAATGTATGCAGGGAAAGTGGTAGAAGTAGGTTCTGTCTACGAATTATTCGAAGATCCTTTACATCCCTACAGCAAGGGATTGATAACTGCTGTACCGTCGCTTGAAAGGAAAATGGTCAAGGGTATACCTGGGTTAGCACCAAGCCCCTTGGATTGGCCTAAAGGCTGCCGGTTCCACCCTCGATGTCCTTTTGTCATGGATGTCTGTAAGGAAATTGAACCTCCAATTAAATC
>JAWCMB010000031.1:8055-10572 GCA_038850115.1 Thermoproteota archaeon | reverse complement strand
GTAGACTCGTTGCATGTCACCTCCACGGTGATTAAAATGAAGAGTGAACCGCTTCTTGAACTGAAGGATGTCACACACGAATATAGAGTAGGCGGGGGCCTAGGAATAATAGGTAGTAAATCAACAATTAAAGCATTAAATTCCATTTCATTTTCAGTGCCCTCTGAAAAACCTGTAGTTATAGGTCTTATAGGTGAAAGTGGCAGTGGTAAAACTACAATAGCCAGGTTGATCCTAGGATTGCTAGAGCCCACTTACGGAAAAGTATTATATAAAGGAAAGCCTGTAGCCGAGTGGCTCAAAAAAAATAAGTTAGCTTATTTAAAAGAGGTTCAACCTATTTTTCAGGATCCTTATAGTATCTATAATCCTTTCTATAGAGTTGAGCGAATACTTAAGGTGTCCTTAAAAAAATTGAAAATAGCTGGAGAAGATAAAGTTATTGAGGATATGATTATTTCTGCTATGAAGGACATAGGGCTCAGGCCTGAGGATATCTTGGGAAGGTATCCTCACCAACTAAGTGGAGGAGAAAGACAAAGGCTGATGTTAGCAAGGATGCTCCTAATAAAACCCAGACTCATAGTGGCAGATGAACCTGTTTCCATGATAGATGCTTCTTTAAGAGCGATATTCTTGGATCAGGCGCGTGCACTGAAAGATAAGATAGGGGCCTCATGCCTGTACATAACTCATGACCTGGATATAGCTAACTGCATAGCAGACAGTTTAATAGTATTGTGTCAAGGCAATATTGTTGAGGAGGGCAGTACTGGCGAAATTATAAATGAACCGTTGCATCCCTACACAAAGCTCTTACTATCCTCAATACCTGCTCCTAACCCGAAGTCCAGGTGGAAAGATCAAATGGAGTTGGCAGAAGCAACATCTGTCTCGGAGCAGGCTAGAGTAGAGAAGGGCTGCATATTCTGGCTTAGATGCCCCTACGCTATGGATGTGTGTAAAAAAGAAAGGCCTCCTATGGTAGAGGTGGAGCCAAGTAGAAGGGTTCTATGCTTTCTCTATGTTAAATAACCTTTTTCTAAAGTCCCGTGATTTTCTTAAGCCTTGGATTAAATATTTCCTCCAGACCTATGTTGATCAGGTTCAACGATATAAAAATCAGAACGAGAGTTCCTGCTGGGGCTACTAACAAGTTATAACGCCCTATGGCTATAGCTCCAAAAGTGAGTGCCCAGCTTATCATAAGGCCGAGAGACGGTATTTCACCCGGCCCCAAACCCAGAACCCTTAATCCTGTTTCAGCAAACATCGCACCCATTATGCTATTTATGAAACCCATAACTATAAAGGGAGCCATGTTCGGCAGTATTTCTAGAAACATTATTTCGAAACTGTGGAAGCCAGAGACTTTAGCTAGCTCTATATAAGGTCTTTCCTTCATGCTTAAAATCTGGGCTCGTACGACGCGTGCAGACCAAGCCCAGCTGAATATTGCTAGGACCAAGCACATTGTAATAAGGTCGAGTCGTGCATATGCTGCAATAGCTATCAGTATTGGAAAACTTGGAATAACCAACATTCCGTTTGTGACGCTGTTCAATATAAGGTCAACCTTGCCACCTAAATATCCTGCTAAACAAGCTATTACGGTTCCGATTAAAGTGGCGAGTAATCCTGCGAAGATCCCTATTAGCAACGAATACTTAAGGCTGGCTAGTAAGAGAGCAAGCTCATCCCTTCCATAGTGGTCTGTTCCTAACGGATGCTCCAAAGAAGGAGGCAAATATTTGTCGAAAACCCCGGTCTTAAGAGGGCCTTTTCCTTTAAGGATGTATCCGTTTATTACTGGTTCTAATAAAGCTAAGAGCAGAACCAGACTAAGCATGATGGTTCCTACTCTAAAGGCCGTCGACCTCACGAAAAATGAGGCTGTGCTTTTTAATCCTTCTTTAAACCTAAGAGTAACCATTATCTCCCACCCGATCTTATTCTTGGATCGATCAAAGGGTAAATCAGGTCCATTATAAGATTGGCTGTGAGAACAGCAAAGATTGACATCAATATGATTCCTTGAATAGTATTATAGTCAACGAGATATATAGCATATTGCAATAGTCCTCCTACGCCCGGGTATGAAAAAATCCATTCTACTAAATAAGCACCGTTTACTATGAAGCCTAGTGACATGGCAAGTCCCGTGGCTTGTGGCAGCAAGGCATTTCTTAGAATGTACCTGCTTAATACTCTTCTTGCCTTGAGACCTTTCGCTTGGGCAAAAAGAAGATAATCCTCACCTATTATACTAATAGTAAGGAACCTCGCGGAAATCAGCCAGCCAAAGGCAGAAGTTAGTACTATGGACAATGCTGGAAGAAAAGAATGATATAAAACACTTGATATGAACTCCAGATTAAGCTTTATTTGAACTCCAGGTGAAAAAGCATATCGTGATGGGAAAACAGGAAAAACATAAGCTAAAAGTAAAATTAAAAAAATTGCAGCGATATAATATGGTACTTGAGACATACACAGAGCCATTGTAAAAAGTGTTGA
>JAWCMB010000031.1:6300-8045 GCA_038850115.1 Thermoproteota archaeon | reverse complement strand
GTGCTATTGTCCAAGGTAGCCTCGCCAGTATTAGATCCTGAACCGGAGTTGGGAAAGCTACGAATGATGGGCCCAAATCTAAACTTAAGAACACATTTTGTATATAACGCGAATATTGTGTAAATAGATCTCCTTCGAGCCCGAGCTTAGCCTTCCATTTCACTACAATATCTAGCATTTCCGTTGAATAAGAATATCTCTGCTCGAGCATTCTTAAGTAGCGTGTTATAGGGTCTCCTGGTATCAAACGTAGGAATAAGAACACGACGGAGAATGATATGAACAATGTGATCAGATAGACAGTAATACGCTTAGCCATATAGAGCAGAATGCGTTTTTTGTTAGTCATTCACTGTTTTATTCAAGGCTTGAAATAAAAAGCTTTCGGTTTCAAGATTTGCCTCCAGAGGGTTAACTTGAATCTGCACTTTTATAACCGTAAGATTTATATTTGTCTTATGCAGACAATATTTGAGTAAAAATGTTAGCTGAAAAAATAGCTAAATTAATTTTCACGACAATCATTGTCTTGATATTCTCTATGCCCTTAGCAATGCCAGTTAAGGCTCAGCCGACTCTGCCTGTTCCCCGGGATCAAACAGTAATTACAGAGATAATGTCTTCGCCTTACTTCACAGTGTTCGACAAAGCGAACCCCTTCATCCCTCAAGGAACACAGTGGGGTTCTGGATGGCACCAAATAGCACAGGAATGGGACTGGTATATCAACTATGCCACCGGCGAAATCATATACTGGAGAGTAACCGGGTGGCATTATACCGATAACTACAGAACCTTTACCCTGTACATCAGGAAGGGTGTTACTTGGAATGATGGTCATCCATATACTGCAAGAGATATTGCCTTCACTATGGACATGCTGAAACAGCATCCTGATTTTGGAGGTTCAAGTTATGTTAACGAATGGGTTGAATCGGTTGAAATGCCTGACGACTATACGCTGGTTGTACACTTGAAGAAGCCTAACCCGAGGTTCCATCATACTTTCAGGATGTGGAGCTATTTCCCCATAGTCCCAGAGCACATATGGAAGAATATTGACCCGACGACCTTCGCGAATTGGCCGCCCGTAGACACGGGCCCCTACAAGCTCTACGCGGTTTATCCAGAAATACCGATGTTCATATGGGAGAGGAGAGATGATTACTGGGGTAAAAATATGGGGGTTTTCCCAACTCCCAAATACATGATATGGCGCGGCATTCCTGCAGCCGACGTGGATCTTGAGGACTTCGTTAGGGGTGATGTCGATGTCGTGCTTCCCCACATATTTACTTGGGAGATGATCAGGACTGCCATGGGCAGAACAACTGATATTGTTATAGCTCCATATACCGACCCATGTCCCTATGGAATTAACTCGTTTAACGTGGCCAAGTATCCGTTTAGCATAAGGGAGTTCCGATGGGCCATAGCTTATTTAGTGAACCGTCCTGCCTTAGCTAGGGCGTATGCATTATCGGATGGCACTCCGACGACAGACTGGCTTCTTCCCATGCCATACTCTTGGGCAATTTTCGATCCGTATAAACCCATGATTGACAGGGGGCTACAAAGAATCAAGAGTGAACTAGGTTTCGAATTGAAATACGACCCTGAAAAGGCAAAACAAATATTAGACTCCATAGGGTTCCGCGACATAGATAATGACGGGTTTAGAGAGTTGCCTAACGGGACAAAGTTCACTGTGGAGCTTCTTCTAGGCGAAGACGCTGCCCACTATA
>JAWCMB010000031.1:0-6290 GCA_038850115.1 Thermoproteota archaeon | reverse complement strand
GGCTATGACCTAATAGACGAGCTTAAGGCTGTTGGAATAGACGCCACTACTAAAATAGGAGGCGCACTGACGGGCGATCTTTCAGCATATGGCCAATACGATATAAGGATATGTACTCACTGCAGCCCGGGATGGATCATGGGCGACCCTGTGCCAACCCTAGACGTATTTCACAGCAAATGGTACGCCCCTATCGGTAATACTTCCAACTCTCCCGGTATTCAGGGTGCTAATCCAAGGTACAGAAACCCGGAGCTGGACGCCATAATAGATGAACTTTGGACAATACCACTAGACCATCCGCGTGCCGCCTCGTTACTGGAACAAGCCTTTTACATAGTGCAGAGAGACTGCATAACTGTTCCCGCAGTTGAGAAGACGTTCGTACAGACTTTCTCAACCAAGTACTGGGTTGGCTGGCCGTCTGGAGAGAATATGTATATAGTGCCTTACAACTGGTGGCCCATGTTCTTCTTCATACTAGCCAGAATAGAGCCTAGGTCACCGCCTGCTGCTACAACTACAACTATCACCACAACTATCACCACTACGGTCACCGCCGGAGCAGCACCAGCTTTCGACATAGTTAGTGCTGGGGGAGTTGGGGTAGTAGCGCTCATAATAGGCGTTGCGGTCGGCTGGCTGATCGCTTCCAAGAAGAAGTAGTGGGACAACACACTTATTTCTATCTTATTTTTATAGTATACCTATAATTAGAGCCTATAAATTGTTTTTTAGACCGGCAATCCTAAAGATGTGAAAATATCAATGATAGCCTTGGGCTTAACTGGGAACCATACGATGAACCAAAAAACCTGCAAAAAAACGGTGGTGACAATAAGCAATTTGGAATACTTGCATTTGTTTAGGTAGCCGGCTAGATTGACGTAGAGTCCAGGTAAAGTTGAGTAGAAGTAGAACGGGTAAACCCACCTATACATTAAATACGCTAGAAGAACATAAGGCAAGAAGCTTGACAGGATCCAAGCAAGACTAAAAAGGCGAGTTCTATCAAAACTTCTCTTCCCAGCTTCTCTAAGAATATAGAATAGGCTGAGGGGCATGACTAACCATACGCTCCACCATAGCGGGCTGTAGATGCCGTAATAGGCAACTGGATGATAATCTTTAATAATTCCTCCAGCCACCTCCCTAGTCGTCATAACGTAAAACGGCATGGGGGCAAACGGGTCAAGTGGATTTATCCATTGCAATGGAAGAACTACTTCTTTCGGATCCTGGTATTTCAGGCTACTGTGGTAGGTTAGCATGTAGCTGATATGACCCAAGGGATTCTTAGCGAAGGCGGAATACCATGAGTCATAGACCCATAATCCGGCTAAGAAGACAACAAGGGCTGCGACGCCAATCCTTAAACAGGATTCCATAGTCTTCCGGAACGACTTGCGTTCCTCAGACAGAACTAGAAAGGCTGCGATGCCTAAATATGAAAACACGGAAGTAAGCTTACACAATGAGGCTAATCCTAGAAAAAAACCACCAAGGTCATACCTCTTCCTCAAAATCAATACGCTTGCCGCAAGCATAAACGTCATCGCTGGAGCATCCAGAATGGCGATCTGCCCTATGTTGAACACCATTATGTCGAAGGCGAATAGCGTCACCAAGCAAAGAGAAACCTCTCTGCTACTATTGAGAAGTAGAGAGAGCACGTATATCAAGAATATTGAAGCTGTTCCAGCTGAGATTGTAAAGGCACGCCAACCCGCCGGGTTATCCCCAAGGAACACTATGCCCAACGCAATGAAAGCCTTCACTAGAGGCGGATGTTCATTGTTCGTTGCCTTACCTTCCAGCATATCTCTGGCGGCACTAACGTAATACCTCTCATCAAATATAAGGTCCCAGCTTACTGCCCCTCCGGATGTTTCACGCTTCGGATATTCGAGAATAGACAGCCTCAAGATCAAAGTGAGAACAACAATAGCAAGCAAAGCCAGCTCAGGAGCTGCTTTTTTGACAGCGTTTGAAGTCAGCATCCCTTTCTTCAGCGTCACGCAAGCTCTAGACAATAGCATCATGAAGTGCTGCCGATACTTCTTGCAGGTAGTTGAAATCGTCTTAATCATGCTTCTCATGTTCAAAAGCACCAACAGGGTCAGGGTTAGTGCTGTCAAGACCATGGCTGCTGCTTCGCTGAACAAGCTTAGAAAAGACAGGTTTGGACGTAAGACTGCAACTAGTCTATTGGTGTATAGATAGTAATTAAAGTACCAGTGAACCAGTAGGGAGGCGTATATACCATAAAGGGCATATGACAGCGCCATGGCAAATCCTTGTATGAACGCTAAGGTAAGCTTTCCAATACCCCAAGCACCTGGGACCGCGTAGTGTGAAAAAGCAAAGAGGGCAGAGGAAAAAACGATGATAACCCATTCATCTTTTTCGATTTTAAAGGACACAGGTGATCCCCATGATCTTAAAAGCCTCTTTGCGCTTTCCGGGCTTAGGAATGAAAGCAGAGAAATACTGAGTTTTTTGCGAATTGAAAGGTTGCCGATGCCTCTGTTCAGGTAGAATGAGTAGAAAACACCCAGCAGGAGCGCTCTGAACGCTATCTCTTCAAGTATGGTGGCCCAAGCTAATTCAAAGTAGGCCGATATTGGATCCGGGCTTAAGGGCGGGATGCCTGTTGATATCTGTAGACGTTTCTGGATCGATTCGGTAAGGCTCAAAGCCGTATGGGTTAAGCTTGTGATAACAGGCATGAGTAGTAAGAAATTCCCCAGTGGGAGTGCGACGGGCTCGTGAAGAAACTTACATACAGTTTTTCTCAGGCTTTCTCTCGACTTCCAAGCAAAAACGAAGCATGAAGAATAAATAATTTCGGCTAGTACGAAGTAAAAATACAGGGAATCTTGCATTTCCGGAGCTGCATTTAAGAAGCCTCCAGTCATGAATATGCTAATACCTAGAGGAATTGAGAGAAGGTTAAGCGCAAGCAACACGAGAATAGGAATTAATATAAGTGTTTTCAAACACGAATATGCAACTTTCCAAGATACGTTCATCTCAGTGTATGATCCAACGAGAAGTGATAAGGTGCCAAAGTTTAAAAGCATTATGGCAGCCAAAGCTAGATAGTCTTCCTTTACCTTTGTCTAGCAGGGCCTCCAAGAATAGAGGCTCATATTTATCATTTATAACGCATTCCTCCGCTTACTCAAATAGTAAGATGAGCCTTCCTACTCATGCTTCAGTTAGGGAGGAGGACGCGTTCAAACACTGACATTAAGAAATCAGGTGTGAATTATTAGATGCGAAATGAGATTAACGTCGACAATAAGTCTAACTCTTCCATACGATTGAAATACTGGTTGAATAGTTCCACACTAAGCCTACAGCGATGCCCGCCAGGTTAGCGAGAAGATAGTGTAGTCCTAGGAAAACGGTTAAAACATACAGTGTGATTAGTCCTAGACATATGCCTATTATTCTTGTCCAGTTGTATTCAAAAACCCTCTTAATCACCGACTTTAAAGAGGAATCCGTCACCAAGTCTCTGAACGTGAAAGTCTCATTAAGCGCGAAGTTTGATAAAATAGAGGCCTCTGCGCTGATCGTAGCTGAAAACATATAATGCAAATACAAGTGTTCAGTCAAAAACCATAAGATGCTCTCATCAACCAGGATTCCCGTTAACCCGACCAGCACGAAGCTTATAAGCCTCCTATATTCCCTCGTTTCCCTCGCTAGGGAGTACAAGTGTTTCAAATAAAGCAAAATCTCGCTTAAACCAAGTTTACTTTTACCACCCACCCTACGCTGAAAGCTGTAAGGTATTTCACAGACCCTTCCATACCCACCTTTCACAAGCATTTCAAGCAGGATCTTGTAGCCAACAGGGTTCAGCTTAATTCCATAAATCACTTTCTTGTTGAACGCAAAGTATCCGGAGAGCGGGTCTGAAACATGCCTCGTCTTCGGCAGGGAAACATGCGCAAGAATGGTGGCTCCTCTAGATACAAAACGCCTCCACAAGCTTAGACCCATGGCTCCACCACCCTTAACATACCTTGAGGCAATTACAAAATCACAGCCTTTTCTCAATTCCTCCAAAATGCGGGGTAGGATCTCCGGAGGATGCTGCAAGTCAGCGTCCATAACCGCTATCAGCTGTGCCCTCGCCAACTTTAGCCCATCCATCACCGCAGAACCCAATCCCAGCTTTCCAGGCCTTCTTATCACCCTAATATTTCCAAACTCTATGCCAAGCCCCTCGGCGATGTCTGCCGTCCCATCGGGACTATTGTCGTCGACGATGATGATCTCAAAATCTATTTCCTTCAACGCCTCCTCTATTCTTTCAATGAGCTTAGGAAGGTTTTCTGCCTCCATGTACGTGGGTATTATGATGGATAGTTGTATACTGTGCAAGGCCGATTCTTTTGTTGCTTCTTCAACCAATATTTTTTCCTCCGGTGTCCACTAACTAAGCCTATATCGAGCTCCAAGCTATAAACTTAAATTGGGATAAACGCACCTTGAATTAGCGTGCTAACGCATGCTGGAGGAAAACGAGTTTCGCGTGCTATATCAGCAAGAATACATGTGTTGACGTCTTCTTGAGCTAGACGAAATACGTGGCGCGCATTGAGAATGTTTAAGCTGAGCGATAGGGCATCCTTGCTGTACGAGGGCTTCCGGACTTTTTTTGAATCTACTTTGAACAGCTTCGGTCTACGGCGTGAACTTTTTCAATCTCTGAACCCCGGGTCGACCAGCCTCTCCTGACTCCTCCTTTTCTCCTGCACCAGGCTTATCGCCCTCCAGACTAGACCTTGGCTTTTACTTAAAGCATTCCTGGCTTCACCTGCCTCAACCCTTCCTAAAGCCATGACCAGCGCGACCTTCAAATCGTACCCGCTCCTCCTGTAGATTTCCTCAGCCTCCTCGCTTGAGATTCCTGTGAAAAAGCGCAGCAGCCTCCTAGCCCGTGATCTGAGCTTCACGCTTAAAGGCTTAATGTCTATCATCAGGTTCTTATACACCTTGCCGATCCTGACCATGGAGACTGTTGAAATCATGTTTAGCACCATTTTCTCTGCAGTACCCGCCTTCATCCTAGTTGACCCTGCTATCGCCTCTGGACCCACTATGGGCGTTATCACTATGCTGGCGTAAGACCCAATTCTAGGGTTTGGCACTGTTGCAACAGCTATGGTTTCAGCGCCTCTTCGCCTAGCCTCTTTAAGAGCTCCGATCACGTAGGGCGCCCCGCCTGAGGCACTCAGCCCTACGACAACATCTCTCTTAGAAACCTTGAGACGCTTAACATCCTTAACACCATCCCTCATGTTATCCTCAGCCCCTTCAACAGCCCTGAACATGGCTCTTCTTCCGCCCGCTATCAGAGCCTGAACCATGCTCGGGCTTGTGCCAAAGGTAGGCGGGCACTCGGCTGCATCTATGACTCCTATTCTGCCACTCGTGCCAGCGCCAATGTATATCAGCCTACCGCCTTTCTTAAAAGCTTGAACGACGCGTTCAACAGCCCTAGCTATCTTCGGTATCTCGAGTTCAACAGCCCTAGCCACCTTCTTATCCTCCCTGTTTATCAGCCTCAAAGCCTCAACTACCTCAACCCTGTCTATTCTAACTGTCCTAGGGTTCCTATGCTCAGTCAGCAGTTTTTCAAACTCCGCGTCTATTCTCCCCAGCCTAGAAACCGTCTTCTTCAAGCTGCAACATGTTAGCCTGGTGGATGATAAATCTTGGGTTTGAAAGAAACACTTATATGTCTCCATTTTAAACGCTTCCTCGTTGAATCTGGAGGAAAGAAGTTTTAAAGGCCGTGATCTCAGGCCTATTCTAGAAATCATCAACGATGCGATGCCTCTCGACAGGCTTAACGAAGAGTCCTTCAGGTACAGGGTTCTACTGCAGGAGAATTATGATCCTGAGCTTTGCATTGTGTCTGAGTCCGAGGGGAGGGTGGTTGGCTTCATATACTCCGTGACTAGGGGTGAAACCGGCTACGTCAACATACTGGGTGTGAAAAACGGGTTTAGAGGCAGGGGCATCGGGTCAAGAATGCTTGCAACGGTTGAGGATAAACTCGGGAAGAAAGGGGTCAGGAGAATAGTTTTCTCAGGTGGGCCGCGGTACCTTGTTCCAGGGGTTGACGTTAAGGCTTACCCTGGGGCAATAGGCTTCTTCACTAAGAACGGGTATAGTGAATCAAGCAGGGAATCGGTTTCAATGAGCATGTCGCTCATGGGCTACACAACGCCCAAAGAGGTTTTAGAACTAGAGAGAAAGCTTGCTGT
>JAWCMB010000030.1:0-20357 GCA_038850115.1 Thermoproteota archaeon | reverse complement strand
CATGGCTCCGCGAGTATTAAAGCCGAGTTCATGGTCTCGTCGAAGACCAAGGGTGCTCCGCAAGCAGTCTTTAGAGCGATCTTCGGGTTGTACACGTAGGTGTACACTATGTACGGGTTGCTGTTCCCGTAGCAGGCGCTAAGACGGAGAGGCTTGTTCCACGGGTCTCCGCTCCAGTACAGGGTAGCGTTAGCATCTATGGCTCTGAAGCCCGCGTTCATCGCTTTCTGAGCATCGCTCGGAACGTTCACCCATATCCAGTAGTCCTTCTCAGGCAGGTATGTCCATGAAGGATGGTTGTTCCAATAGTTTGTCTTAGTGTCAGTATGGTAGTATATTACTGGGTACCCGTATTGATCCACGTCGATCTTGAAGACCTTCCACCCCGGTGGGAGAACATACTTGGAGTATATGCTGTGCTCGTCAATAATCTGTTCAATCATCCTCTTGGTTATTCCCATTCCAGGAGCTATTCCGAAGTCGCTCACTGAGAACAGGGTCACGTTGACATTGACTATTCTGAACGGGTCCTGGCTCCAAGTGTCTATCGTAAGGTTGTAAAGCTTGAAGTAGAGCTGAATGTTCCTCATGTTCTCAGTCAGGCTGATCGGCTCCTTAAGCTCAACGTCGGCAGTACCGTTGTAGTAAAGTATCTTGTACGGCCTCAGGAGGCTCATCTGCCACACTATCGCGAAGTTGCTGTAGTTCCCGGTTGGAGCCTTAACTATGTCAACCTTCCCATCGGTAACAGCCTTGGGACCTATTAGACCAAGCTCAGGGTTGGGATGCGTGAAGAAGAATGGAACACCTGTTGGCGCATCCATCTTCAACCCGCAGGCCTCGAGGATTATGCGGAACCCTATCTCGTAGATTTTCAGCGTGAAGTTATAGTGGCACGTCGTAGAGGTTGGCGGATCGGCTTCACAGCAAGTAAGCTTGAGGGTTGAGCCCTCAGCATAGGTGTCTAGGACTTTAACGCCCTCATACCAGACTTCGAAGTCAACCCAGCCGACTTCCCTGGTTGGAAGCCAGCCCTGTCCTCCGAAGCCCCCGGCAGTACCGAAGTATTGGCTCATGACCACATAGAAGGAAGTGAAGCCTAGAGGCCTTGCGACGTTGTACGGGTCTAGCTGATCCATCGTCGACGGGTTGGGTCCGGCGTAGAACTCCATGTCTGGAAGTACTACGAACCCGTTCCTCCCGTTCCACCAGAATGTTAAGGGGGCTTCCTTCCTGAAGCCCATTGTCGCGGGAAGCCATATTTTACCTGCGAAGTCAGATACTTGCTGCGGAAGCTCGGCTGCGCTCCAGAAGTTCACGTCAACCCAAGTCATGTTACACGTTACTGAAACGCTTCCCTCCAGATAGTCTACGCCTACGCCCACAGTGTAGTTCGCGATAGCGACGGTGCTGAAGTACCATTCTACAGCCAGCCTTATCGTAGTATTTCCAACGGCGGGAACAGGGTATCTTAACGCGAATATTCCTGGAGCAATCCTTGTGGCTGCCAGCGGGAACAGGTTTTTGAAAGCAGTGTCGAAAGCATAGACCTCAGCCTTCATCGTCCACCAGTAGTTGTTATTGCAGTCTCGTAGTGTTATTCGTGACCATTCCACGTTAACTGGGAGGATGTGCGTCGCGTTACCCACCAGAACCGTCGTTGGATTAGGATTAGCAACCCATTTGTTAGCAGTAGGTAGCGTAAACGAGGTATACGTGAGTTTAGCAACTGTCGTGTTAGTCTTGTAGAGCAATACGAAAGTCAGGTTGTTAACTAGGGACGAGGTTGCCCCTGTTGTTGGGCTTATCTTGGGAAGCCTGAGCACCACCCAACCAACCTTGAGGTTGGGATTATAGGGAACGCCGTTGATGAGCGTAGTGCTTTTTATGAATTCGTCTCCAACCGTCCCATTGGTGAAATATTTGCCGTAGAGCTTGTTAACCCAGCCGCTGACAGGAGTGTTCTGAATGTATGTTTTACCGTTGTAGGATGATGTGTAGAATACTCTTAGCTCAGCCCCGGCTATTGGGAATCCAAGCTCGTCTTGGAATTGCATTGCAACGTAGTAGAGCCAGACCTCGTAAACCCCATACTTCTTTCCTCCAACGGTCACCGTGGAGTCAACAGGATGAGGGCTGGATATCCAGATTTTACCCGGGTATGTTCCTACGATTGTCGTAGTGTTTAATAGTGTGTATAGCCCTACAGCTGCGGGTGTCCCGTAGGACGGAGCGTTGTCCCCTATTCTCAGGACAGTGTAGTTGAAAATCGTTATCGGTGTCACCTCTGTACCTATCTTCAGCTTTATTATCAGCGTGTAGGTTATCTCGGTGCCTGGGGCAGCAAGGTTCCAAGCGTCTCCCGGTAGCTCGGGTATTGTTACCCATCCATCGGCGTTTGCCTCACCCCATTTCACCAGAGGCCAGTTTTCAAAGCTCCATGTCCCAGTCCAGCCTAATGGCTTAGTGCTATTGTAAAGGTATGCTACTGCACCGGAAACCGGGTTTCCCCAGTCGTCAACGATCTTGAACTTCCATTCTCCAGGCGGGTACGCCCATTGGGCTGTTACAGCCAGGGGCGCAACCACCAGGATTAACGCTAGTATTGCTGCGATCGAGCATGTTTTCTTCAAACTCTGGTGATTCAAATCCGTTTCACCTTCGGTTTAGCCCGATTAGGCTTGTTTAAAAGGGTTACTTGTTCTAGCACGATGTAACGTTTCTTAGAAAGTTCTAGTGGAGTAGAACATCTTTTTCAAGCGCATTTTTCTTGGTTTCCAGGCATCTAAAGAAAAATGAACTAGAACGCCAGAATTTTTAGCTTGCAAAAATTCCTCATGTCCACGTAGAATCGCGCGCTTAGGTTTAAATCTAGGCAGCGTGTTAAGGCCGAACACTCCTAATAAAGGACTTGCTTATTCCAGTATCATATTAGTCTACTTTCATAGAATAACGCTTGACCCACGATTACAGCAAGGATGCGAAAACTTTAAGCCTATGCATGTTCCATATCTTGGCTGGAACACTAATGCCTGATGAGGGGGAAGCAGTTAAGCGGGAAAGCTTTTCATACAAAGACTTGGCGAGAATAAGCCGGAAGGCTCAGAGGAATGGTAACTGGAGGAGACTGACGCTGGCTGAGAGGGCTCTTTTCAGAGCATGCATGGAGCTTGCTAAGCTCAGGGGTATTTTAGTGAACCATGCACTCGTGGAAAGGTTGAAAAACATCGTTTTAAAGCTATTGCAAACTACCACCGTGAGGCTCCTCCAGTTGGGCAGGGAATATGGCAAGTACCTGCTTGAACTCTATAAGAAGAATGGAGTGGTAGAATTGTTTCCTAAAATCAGAGACCTTTTAAATGACCCTAAATACCTGCTTTGGCTTGGTATTAAGCAGACAGTTTTGAGGAGTACCGGATGGGGCTGAATTGCTTAACTACCGCAGAACGCTTCGCTTACCATGCAGCCTGAATGGTTAAGCGGCGACTAGATACTCCTTGGCACAGTTGAAGGCATTATTAGCGACCATACTCCTACTATCTACAATAGCTTTTGACATACACTCGGGAGTTGGTGAGAAGCAGTTTAAGCTTCTGAGAACGCTTGAGGCAAGGATCCTGTCAAACTCTACAGTTATAGTAAGGGTCTCATCTACTCCTGGAATCTACAATTGGCAATACTTCAAGGATTATTCTTACAACTTGAACAAGTCTTATTGGCACTCTCAAGTAATCGATAGGATAATGGAAGCATTCGATTTAACGGATTACCGTGTTCTCTGGGCAGGCGAAGATGAGGCAAAATACGCTTTCATCGTGGAGCTGTCTTTCCAGCTTAACGACAGCAAGAGGTATTTTGAAATAAACGCCACTTTAAGCATTTTAGATGCGTTTAAGCCCAGTGGGGAGTATTTTTCCTCTGTAACTGTGGAGTCTGAGAGAAAAATATATGATTGCGCTCCAAGGGATAAGGCTTTGCCGCGCATATGGTATTTCACGCGACTGATAGAGTGGAGGAACATGGCCTTCTCAGACGCGCCCGACACTTATGAAATCTTCTTCAAGATTCCCTTACGCGTTGCTTCAAACCTCCCGTCAGATGCGCGATGGAAGGTCTACGTTGATTCTAAGCCGGTGGCCGAGGTGACGGGGAATTCTTACCTGCTCTACGTCGAAGAGACGGATACTGTTTCAGTCGAGAGAATCGTTGTGGGCAGGGATGGTGTCAGGTATGTCTGCGGCTTCCCCTCGCTCCAGGCACTGGCTGAGGTTAACCGCACCCTCTTCTTCAGCTATGATGCCGAATACAGGGTTTCGCTAGACAGCAAGTTGAGCATCGATGCAGTGGTCGTGAACGGTTACAAGCATAGACTTCCATACGAGTTCTGGGTGCCTGAAAACACTTCTCTAAGCATCACAGTGATCCCTGCAGAGATCGAAGGCTCTTTCACGAATCATGTGTTCGACGGCTGGATTGACAGTGATGGTTCAAGGCTTGGCACTAGTTTCATAATCGAGAAGCCGATGAGGCTTACTGCGCTTTGGAGGGAGGAGTTGAATCTCACAAATATAGCTATAGTTGCCTCCGCCCTATTAATCGCGTTCCTAATACCCGAGTTGAAGAAGAGGATATCGGTGGAGGTAATCTGGGAGAGGCCTAGCGGGCAGGCTGGGGAAAGCAGAGAAAACCAAGGTTGAAGATCAGGATGCTTCAGGTCACGGTTTCCGTATCTTGCAGTCAGCCGGGTGTCCATAACCGTGGAGTGGATTTCACGGTTCTATTCGCATCCTTAGGATTAATTCTGGCCACGCTGGGATTAACGGAGATGACTGGAGTCCCGATAACCCATGTTGACGGTGGAGTCTATAACACTACTTTTAAAGTTGGGAGCCCAATAATCCCATACCTCATAGGTATTACGATGATCCCTATTGTTTTAGATGGGAACATTAGGGGAAAATATGCCGCCATCCTAGCCATTATGAGCATGTTGCTTTTAGCGGATTTGACAGCGGGATACGTGTATACCCTGCTTTTATCCATAATGCTCTGGGTGGCATTATTTTTCTTTAGGAGAAGCCTGCTGCGTTTAAACAGGGTTCTACTCTACTCAGCTCTACTCGCCTCAGCCTACGCTTGTTTAGTCGGACTGCACATTTTAACCAGCCCGGTGAACCCCCTAGAGTCCCCGCTACTAGGCGGTTTCACAGAGGTTCTGTGGAGAGCATACTCAGTCCTCAGGTGGCCGGCGATCATTCTATATACTCTTCTCCCCTACACGCTGCTCCTCCCTCTCGCTTCAACCCTCATTGGGTTCAGAAACCCGATTCTTCACTCAGATGGATACTTCAAGAGAGAAATTTTCTCCGTCAGGGCCTGCCACCTCATCCTAGCTTCCTCGATCTGCTTAGCGGCGTATCTCGCCGTGTACAACTATCTGCCGAAGGTTAACCCCCACGGATATGCTTCAGGGGTAGATACCGTCTACTACTATGCCCCAAGCCTGAGGTCCATGCTTTCAAGCACTAATCCCATAACGTTCGCCTTCTCAGAACCATTTTCCTCCACAAGACCATTCTATATGCTTTTCCTCTACGCTATTCAGAGGCTTACAGGACTTGACGGCCTGCAGACAGCCAAGTCAGCACCAGTAATCCTTCTACCCCTGCTAGTCGCATCCTACTACCTGCTCGCCCATCGTCTTTTCAAACTTAAAAGCATGGGGGCGTTGGCAGCGCTCCTAACGCTAGCTGGAATCCAGGTCTCTGTCGGAATCTTCACGTCTTATCAGGCTAACTTCCTAGGTCTAGTAGTCGCCAATTTGCTGACGATGCTTGCACTAACTGTGGAGAGGAGAAGAGTAGCCTACCCCCTGCTCTCTATGCTCGCGTTCTCCCTAATGCTTATACACAGCTGGACCTCCCTGCAATATGTCGCCATCCTATCCATAACGCTGATCTACCGTGCGATGAAAAGCAGGGACTTCGAAAGCCTAGTCAGGATGTTTATGATTGTGTTTTTCACAATACTCTCCGCATCGTTTGTAAACATTGTGCAGCAGCCTGTCGAGGGCTCCACAGACCCGTTGCACGCGGCTCAGACAACCCTAATCCCCATGTTTTCGCTTGAGAACTTAAAGGATTATTGGGTAAACACGTATTCTCTTTTCACACAATGGTTCCGCGGCTTCATGGCCAACGCATTCCTATACCTTCTAGCCATAATCGGAATAATGCGAGTACGGGGTATACCTGAGCCTGCGAAGACTTTCCTAACAGTGTTTACACTAACACTGCTCCCCCTGCCGCTGGTCAACTATGTCTTGGGCTCAAGGCTATATTTCAACCAGCCGCTCCAACTGTATGCTTCCCTAGCGATGTACCCGATGCTGCAGGATAAGGTTTCAGGGAGTAGAATAGTTGCCGTCCTGCTGTGTTGCTTCGCGCTCGTCTACTCGATCATCGCAGTGGCTAAGACTGGTTTCATACCTATAGAGGCATGACGCAGAGTTTCCTAAGGCTCATTAAGCGGAACCCAGCCATAATCATCTTCACATTCTCCTTAATTCTTCTAGCCGAATACTTGGTTCTGCAGGTGGAAGGGAGGGTGCGCGATGCCGACACTGTTGGAAAACAAGTCTGCGTCACGCTGGTTGTCGGCTGCCTGACGTATTTCTCCGCGTCCCTGCTGAACATAAGGAAAGAGGCTGTTGAACGGAGAATAGTCTTGAGAATCCCAGTTTACATTATCAGGGAAGCCTCCAAAAACCAGATTGAAAAATTACCCACCTACACCCGAAAATTCGGACAGCTATGCATATTTCTGCCGGTTCTATTCTTCACCCTTTCCCTCATATTCTTTTTCCTGTTTAATGACCCGAGGGGAGCCGCCTCAATGTTTAACGCAACATGCCTACTCCTACCTGTAGCGGCAATCGTACAGTTGTCGAGGCCAATTACCCCCACTCGGGGGCGGAGGCTCATCATAAGGGTTCCGGTTTACATCATCAGGGAACGTTTTACAAGAGATAGGATTAGAGCATATCTCTGGGAGAACCCGGGGGCACCGTTCATACTTGGCTTCCAGTTTCTCCTCATTCTTTGCGCTCTGCTGCTTGTTAAGGGTGCGGAGACAATGGCCAACGACCTCGCTGTATATGCGTATTACGCTCTCGTCGTAGGAGTTTTACTGCAGCTCGTCTCTTATATTAGAGAAGGACGAAAAGCGTCTTGAGCACCATACGCAGCGGAAACAAGGATAACGGGTCTACGCGTAGTATAACAGTAATCATGCCAGCATATGAGTTGGAGGACAGGATCACGGATGCTATTGAAAGAGTGGAGAAAACTGTTTCCGCCTTAACTGATGAATACGAGATAATAGTTGTCGACGATGGTTCAAGAGATGGAACTTACCGCCGGGCGCTGACCCAAGCTAGGAACCCGCATGTCAAGGTTTATAGGCATCCTGTTAACCTTGGGAAGGGGGCGGCGATAAAAACCGGAGCCATGAAAGCGACAATGGAGTACACGGTGTTTCTGGATGCAGATATGGAGATCGACCCCCAGGGGTTGAGAAGGCTTGCCGAAGCGCTTAAGCACAACGACCTTGTCGTTTGCTCTAAGAGGCATCCTGATTCTGTCTACAGGGCACCGTTAGTGAGGAAGTTTCTTAGCGTCTCGTTCAACACTCTGGTGAAGCTGGTGATGGGGATAAGGCTTGGAGACACGCAGACAGGATTCAAGGCCTTCAGGACTGAATCATTAAGGAAGATAATACGCACGATAGTTGTTAAGAAGTATGCTTTTGACGTTGAGATGCTTGCCATAGCCAACATGCTTAACATGAGAATAGCCGAGACTCCGGTTAGAATAGAACAGAAATCCATGTTCAGCTTTAAAGCAGCCATGCAGATGCTGATCGACCTCATGGGCATATTCTACAGGCTGAGGGTGATAAGATGGTACCAGAAGAATTTGGAGAATCAAAACCCGAAGTACAAGCCCGTATTACCATTATAGCGATGGTACTCTTCACAACTTCCATTAAAAGCCGTTAAGCCTTGGAGACTCTTAAAGTACTCTGGTTTAACTGGCGTTGCTGGCTTAACCCGGAGATGGGTGGGGCCGAGGTTTTTACGCGTGAAGTCGCGAAAAGGTTTGTTTCAGCCGGACACGAGGTTACGCTGTTCACCTCCGAGTTTCCGGGTTGCAGGAATGAGGAGGTTGTAGACGGTGTTAGGATTGTTAGAGCCGGAGGAAAATACTCAGTCTACTGGAGGGCTAAAACATATTACAGGAATCTTTTTTCAAAAGAGGGTTATGACATTATTATAGACGAGATTAACACCAAGCCTTTCCTGACACCTAAATTCGTAGATAAGGGTGAGAAAGTTATTGCTTTAATCCATCAGCTGGCTAGGGAATACTGGTTTTACGAGACGCCATTTCCGGTAAGCTACGTAGGCTATTATTTCCTTGAGAACAGATGGTTAAGAAATTATGTAAATGTACCTACAATCACGGTTTCCGAGAGCACGAGGAAGGACCTTCTGGAACTAGGGTTTAAAAGGGTTTACATGGTTCCCGAAGGGCTAAACTTCACTCCTTTAAACAGTGTTCCAGATAAGGAGGACCACCCTGTTATTGTTTACGCTGGACGTTTAAAAAAGGCTAAGAGGCCTGACCATGCCGTTAAGGCGTTTAAGATTCTTAGAAAGAAGATTCCACGGGCTGAGCTTTGGATTGTTGGAGAAGGGTATTTTAGAAAGGATTTGGAGAAAATGGCAATCGAAGGGGTGAAGTTTTTCAGCACTTCTTCGAACGAGGAGAGAAGGAAGCTGATTAGGAGAGCTTGGGTGTTAGTTAACCCTAGCATACGTGAGGGTTGGGGTTTAAACGTAGTTGAAGCAAATGCCTTAGGAACACCTTGCGTTGCCTATAATGTTGCTGGTCTGAGGGACAGCATTAGGAATAGCGAAACAGGTTTGCTGGCTGAAAACGGCAAAGTGGAGGATTTAGCTGAGAAACTTATCGTTTTTCTAGAGGACGCTGGTTTAAGGAGAAAGTTGAGTATGAATGCTTTGGAATATGCGAAACAGTTCAGCTGGGACAAAACAGCAGAAGAATTCATGAAAGTATTAGAACAGAGTGTTAATGAAAGATAAGCCTTTGGTTTCTGTTATAATTCCAACATATAATTCAGAAGGAACCATCGATGCTTGCTTGAGGTCTATTAGAGAGCAGACATATCAAAATGTGGAGGTTATTGTAGTAGATAACTATTCAAAGGATAAAACAAGAGAAATTGCCAATAGATGGAAAATAAAATTTTTCCAGTTAAATGCCGAGCGAGCTGAAGCGAAAAACTTTGGTCTCAAAAAAGCCAGAGGCAAATATATTTGCTTCATAGATTCTGATATGGAATTAACTAAAAATGTAATCGAAGAATGTATTAGTCTAATGGAAAATGATGAAAGAATTGGAGGTATAATTATTCCTGAAAGATCCATTGGTAATTCATTCTGGGTTAAAGTTAGAGATTTCGAAAGAAGTTTCTATGTCGGGACGGAGATAGAATCCGCAAGATTCTTCAGGAAAGATTTGGCTGAGAAAGTTAACGGCTTTGACAAGGAAGTGATTGCTTTTGAAGAATCAACTTTACCACAAAAGATAGAAAAAATGGGCTATAATGTTAAATCAAGGATAAACGCTGTAATTCTACATCATGAGGAAAATTTCTCTCTTTCGAAATGGTTGAAGAAGAAGTTTTACTATGGAAAAAGCACTTCCAAGTATAAAGAGAAATTCGGTGAATATGCCGATAAGCAGATGAGTATTTTTTACAGGTCTTTAATATTTCTTAAAAATAGGCGGTTTTACTCTGAACCTTACCTCGCCCTAGGAGTGATTACTTTAAAGCTCTTAGAATGTTTTTCAGCAAAATTGGGATATTTAACGTATGGACACGCTAAATGAAAATAGGAATAATTATAGTTCACTTCGGCTCGAAATATCAAATGATTAACTGCTTGAAATCTTTCCTTGGAGCCACTCATTTTCAAGGAAAGTTATACTTATCTAAATGCTAATTTAATCTAGAAGGTTATAAGTATCTACCAAGTGGAGTAAGTGCTTAAACCTAGAAATAACTATACGCTGGCGATTTTTTGGTTTAAAAATGCTGAATGGTAGTTTTTGCTATTTAGTACATGGCATCGGAAGTAAATCTAACGTTCGCAATAATGTAAAAAGTCTCTCCTGAACAATTGTGTCTAAGTATAGGATATTAGAATTGAAGGTTCATGAAAGTGATAGAAAATGATTATTGCTTTCATGGGTAACGATGGTAGCGGGAAGACAACAGTAGCTAAAGAGTTAGCAAAGATTTTTAGAGATTTGGGATATGAGGTCATTTACAAACACGAATATGAATATGCCGTTTTGAAGTTCCTGTTCAAAGTCGTTGGCATGGAAAAAATTGATCAAGAAAGGAAAAAAATGCTAGTTAAAAGAGAAAAGTCTTGGAAATACTATTTGTGGCCTGTTTTGGTGTGGTTCGATATACATTGTTCTCTACTTTACTTTAAGCTTTTTAAAAGAAGAACTATCGTCATATTAGATAGGTACTTGTATGATCATTACTTGAGTTTTAAGTACTTAGGGTATCTAACAAGATTTTCAGAAGGTCTATTTATTAAATGTTCATTAAAACCAGAAATTGGTTTTATCTTATGGGTTGAGCCACAAATCGCATATTTAAGAAAAAAAAGTACTCATAACTATCATATGAGCTTTTACGCGAAGCAAACTGAAAAATACATAGAATTATCAAAGAGTATAGGAATAAAAGCTGTAAATACTAACAAAACTATAGTAGAAACTATCAACGAAATTTTAAGAATGGTACCGCGAGATAAGCTTTTCCTTTTTTTAATAAAAGGTATGCAAAACAGAGTTTTGTTTTCTGTTATTGAAAAGTATAAATTGTATTCTGTTTATCCATATGTAGCTCAAATTTTTGAGGAAAGAAGAAGAAAAATGGAACACACATTAGCCTTTGTTAAGGATATTTTGGGAAAAAATGGAGTTCACCACTGCATTATAAAAACTCTCCATACGGAGGGATGGATAGGAAACGATGTAGATATTCTTGTTTCCAAGAGCGATTTTAATAGGATTATTGCAAGACTTAAGGAATCAAATGTGTTCCATATCTCGAAGTTTATGGAAAAAGGTAAAGCCGATATCAACATCTCAAATGGTTTAGCTATAGATCTTCATTCATATGTCGGATGGAGAAATGTCTCGTTCATATCAGCTGAAGATATTATTTTAAATAAGAATTTTATGTTTAAAAAAGAAAATGGACTATATTTTGCTAACGAAAAAATTAACAGCATCATCATCATCATACACACATTTGAAAAGGGATTCATTTCGTTAGACGAATATAATTTCCTAAGGAGCTTCTTTGACGAAGCCTTCATGCAATCAAATTTCTCACATCTATACACCCTCCTTTATGATTACATTTTATGGATAAAGAAAACTTTAACAGAAAAACAAAACAACTCATATCCGGTATTTATTCCTATTTCCATTATAATTAAATGCTATTTGAAATTACTTCACTCATGGAACATGCAAGACAATATTTTCTGGAAACTCAAAGGCTTCATAAGAGACATCTCCCTTATGATATTCTGGAAAGTTCGATATAAAGTCAAAAATAAGTTACCATTTGAGATAATAGAGTGAGCCAACAATCTCCATAGTACACACAGGCAGGAATGAAATGCATGACAGAAAAAGCAATGCAAGTGCACATAGCTCGTGCATGACAAAAAAATGCTAAGTATAAGAAAAAGAATAACTTATCGACTTATTCTAGAAAGACCTTCTAGTACTAAACAGAGGATATGAAAATATGGTGGAAATAATTCTTAACAAATTTTGTTCTAAGACAAGAACACTGAAGAACAAGTTAATAAAAGATCAATATTTATTAATAACAATTATTTCTTTGGGTTTTTTAATTCCATTGCGACTATACAAAATAGGATTTATGATAGCCGGTGGCGATTTATTTCCAAGATACTTGAATCCCGATGTTGTGTTAAAAAAAGATCTTTTCACGTGGAGCGATTTCCAACTCGGCAGTCCATCCTTTGAGCCAACAAAGTTATTATATGCTGTCACATGGTGGATATTACAACAGTTAGGCATAGCTTACGGATGTATACAACTAATTTTTTATCTACTTTGTTATATAGGTGGAAGTGTTACGATGTATTATCTCACAAAAGCAATATTTCCTAACCAAAAGTTTGCACCCTTCTTTTCAAGTTTTTTTTACATGTTTAACATACCTATAATTCTCTGGTTTTTTGAACAGCCAGCACATCAATTTACACATCTTTTTCTCCCTCTTCTAATGCTACTTTTAGTAAGAGTAATAGAAAATATTAAAAGCGGAAAGAATGACAAAATAAGTATCTTCTTGTTCGCAACAGTGTCTGTGCCTGCCTTTTCTATAGGTACTTTCAATATTGCTCACGATGTACTCGTTCTGCTTGCATTAGTTTTTATTATACTTTTTTATCTCATTGTTGAAAAAGCGAGAAGATGGACCATTTTTCTGAATTTAATAAAACTTGCATTTCTGACAGGGTTTTTAAATATATGGTGGGTTATACCTTATTTACCTTTTCCACTTCAACAACTTTCTTCAGCTGTGATCGAGATCGATAGGTGGGCATGGACTCAACAAAGAGCATCGTTTTTAAACTTGTTTTGGCTTAATGCTCACTGGAGTTGGAGAACAGAGTATTATCCCTTTATAAACACTTATCTTAACCCAATCTTGATTATTCTCACATTTTTACCTATTGTCTTAGCCTTCTCCAGTTTGCTCTTCAAGAAATCTCCTCTTATAGTTTACAACTCCGCAATAATAGTATTATGTCTATTTCTGGCTAAAGGAGTACATCCACCACTTGATTTTGTAAATAGGTTTTTCTATGAAAATATCCCAGGAATGTTTCTATTTAGGAACCCTACTGATAAGTTTACGGTACTCATGCTTCCTTTTCTGGCATTATCAATAGGATTTGGTTGTGATAATCTCATTTCCAAAATTAAAAAATCACAATTGAAAATTTTCATATCTTTTTTCATTATCCTAACATTCATGGTAACGTCATTCCCATTAATAACAGGGGAAGTAATTCCAGGACAACGTCAGTTTTTACCGTCCGCATATGTAGAGTTTCCAGGCTACTGGTTTGAAGCCGCCAAGTATCTTCAATCGGAAGAATTCCGAGTATTGTTAACACCGAATGATGACTTCTACCAAATGCCATATACATGGGGTTACTATGGTTCAGACACCTTTCCTACTAGACTAATCTCTATGCCGGTTATACAAACATTACCGGGAGGATACTTTGAACGGCCGGAATCCATACTGATAACAGAAATTTACGAGGCAATAAGGAACGGTAATTCTATGAAGTTTCAATCGTTGTTAAACCTTTTTAGTGTGAGGTATATCTTGCACCGTGATGATATTGACATTGATTTTCCGGGACGCAGAATTATAAAGGAAGAAATAATAAAGGAGTTTTTGAATAATCAAAAGAACATTAAGCCGGTTCAGTCTTTTGGAGAACTGACTTTATACGAATACCTTGACTATAAACCTCGTATCTATATTCCAAGAAAAATAATAGTTGTTAATGGAAGTTTAGGCAATCTTACCACATTCCTCTCATCATCAGTTCTAGATCCTCAGCAACTAAGCATCATATTTTTTGACAGTAGGTTCGATCAAGTGCTGAACAAGATTTTGCAGTATTCAGACGGAAATGAAGTTGGAAGAGAAGTTTTAAATTACACGAAGGCAAACCCTACTCTGTGGAAGGCTCGGGTTAATGCTTCTAAGCCCTTTATCCTCTCATTCTCCGAATCCTATGATTCGTCATGGGAAGCAAGGATCTATAAAAACGGCAAACTAGTTGAAAAAGTCAGCCCTATTCCATTGTATGGGATAATTAATGGTTTCCCGATTAATGCGACTGGAGAAAACTTGGAGATTGTGATAAGGTATATTCCGCAGGACTGGTTTGAAATCGGCTTGGCGGTTTCAGGGTTAGCCTTTACATTTTGCATACTCTACTTGTTTTACGATTGGAGGAGGAGTAAAGGAGATAGATGGGTCAAAAAATTGGAGGGGAGATTAAAAACAAGACTAACTAGCAAAAGAGATGACGCTAGTGTTCGGAGCGTGCGCTATGAAGATGATGGAAGGATAGACGACATAAGTTTCGGAAATCCTAGGGCTAGCGTGCTAGGCATCGACCTGAAGTACGGAAGATTAAGAGTACTACCCGATGGCAGCCGTGTGAATTGAAATATGGAGTAGGAGAAGTCGAAATTGAAAGGGCAACAACGGGTGGGGACATAGCGCGCGCTGGCGCTCGTCAGGTTCATATCCAAATACAAGTCAGAAGGAAATGAAGGGTCAATCGGCAGCTTAATTGGGGCCGGAGTCATTTTTGCTAAAGAGAGATATTGAAGTTATAAATAAGCCATAAACCGTAATGGCAATGAATAGGGGGTGCAACCTAATAGTAACTATCATTCTAAAGGTTAATAGCGTGTGCTGGAAGGACAGTTCCAAGTCGCACACCGAGTAAAGTGGAAAAAAGCTAGCATGCACCTCTAGTTTGAATGAGTGGTAAAGTTATGGTTGATGGGTAGGGGTGCTGCCTTCGGCTTCATGTATCTCGCTTTGCATGCTTTCTCAGCTCTCTCGGGTTTAGAGCAGTAGCCCGCACTCGTCAGCAGATCAAACAGTCCATTGATTCCATGAAGCAAATTGGAGGCCGGCTCTCGAAACAATCGCCTTCAGATTCAGCCATGCGAGCTTAATGTAGCAAAAATTCGTCATCATATACATAGCACGCTCTTTTCCAGCTTTTATCCGACTTGCTTGAACGCTTTTTCCTAAGTTTTCTCAGAGCTGATGAGAAGAATGAGTTCTGCATAAGGCTTCCGAAAAAGGTTATATAGTCTCTCACGCGTTTTCTAAATGCTTATGGCCGAGGAATGGAGGAAGAGAATAGTTGTCGACCCTGGTGTTTTAGCTGGAAAACCAGTTGTGAAGGGGACGAGGCTATCGGTGGAGTTCGTTCTGGAGCTTCTTGCAAACGGCTGGGCTGTTGAAACAATACTGGAAAACTATCCTCAGCTTAAGAGGGAGGATATAGCAGCTGTTTTAAAATATGCTGCTGAGATTTTGAAGGAGGAAAAAGTCTATCCTCTTCCATGAGCATGTTCCTGGCAGATGAAAACATACCTGTTGAGACCGTGGAAAGACTGAGGCAGAAGGGTGTTGACATAATTTCTGTCGCGGAAGTCTCGCCGGGTTTAAGTGATAGAGAAATTCTTGACTTAGCAAGTAAGCATGGTAGAATCGTCATAACGTTTGACGTTGACTTCGGCAGGCTTGTGTTTAGAGAAAAACTTAAAGTAAATGGCGTAATCTTGCTGAGGATAATTCCAAAATCGCCGCAGCACATAACCAAGAAGGTCGAAAACATACTCGCGTCCGGAATTTCAATGGAAAACTGTTTCCTCGTAGTTAAAGAGGACAGTGTTCGAATCATTCCAATACGAGCAGGAATTGAGGAAGGAGGGTAAGCTTTAGTGGAGACATGATAGGGATCGGTAACTAGACATTTAACACGTGCTACATTTTCAAGAGCTAACAGAATATCCCTTCTCTGAATCACATGTATCTTGCCGTGGAACTTATCGTAGTTCAGGATTGGAGGATACTCTATGGCTGAAACTTTATATTGTCCTGATGGGCTTATCGTTCTTCAGTTTCTTTAATAAGATACTTATATGGTATTACCGAGACGCCTCTTTTTTATTCTAATTTCTTTCAGCCTTTTCAACTCTTCCTCCTTGGCGATTTCCTCTTTCTTCAACTATTCCAGCAAGCTGCATGAAGAAAAGATATGAATTTCTGTCGAGGAGCCCTTTTTCCGATAGGTATTCAATAACCACGCTCTTTAAATTCTCGCGTAGTCCGGTTGGTATTTTTAGCTGAGACATTTGCCAACTTATGAATATGCCATTCTCCTTTTAAACTTAAAATCTCGGAACTTATGCTCGACGCGTTATGTAGAAACACGCGCTAACATAATACGACCTTTCCTATTCAGATGAAAGCGCACATTCAGTTTTCTATTCATATTCCAGTGTGATGGCAGAATCTTTATCACAATGGTAATCCGTACTCTGCTACGATGCGACACTGCGTGTACTAATGCATAAAAAAAGAGCACGTACTAAAATGAATGATGCTTTGGAGAGCAAAAAGGCCGAAAGACTCGTCATTAAAGGTAGACAAGGCGTTATCGCGTGCTTTATCCTGTAGAATCAAGGCTGTTCTAGGGTTGTAATGCTAAGGGATGGAAGATTGAAGATTTTTAAGACATATACATACGATATAGGTTGGAGGTAGAATGGCCTTAGTTAAGGCGGGAATCAGACTATCTGGGGAGAGGGAAACCCATTCTCTAACAGCCCTCGTAGACACTGTGCTAGAATGACTCTGATCGATAGTTCTCTGGCAGAGCGTATAGGCGTCCAGTATACTGGAAGAACAATAAACTTCATCTCGGTTTCCGGGCATGCGCGCGCTAAAACGGTTTTGCCACATTCATCATTTTTCGAGATGCCGGGAGAGCGTGCTCTGAAAAGCTTAAAAAAGTTAGGCTCAGACATTTTCGCCTAATTGGGAGACTTTACGATACCATCTCCGTGCACGCAGTCTTCCATGCGGCTTAATATCAGGTTTAAAGTAATCTAACAACCTGTTTGAAAAAAGCGATTTTGTATTCCCTCTTCATTATATCTCAAGCGATCCTGCTATTAGCTGCTTCCATAAAGGCACAAACTTTACTTTCCTGTTTTCCAGTTCAGCCTCATCCTCATAGTCCCACGTTACCACCAGCAGGTCTTTACACCCCAGTTCCTTGCCCGCCTTCAAAAGAGCCTTAACCTCCCTTTTATCCACCTCGTCTCTGCCTGAAGCATAGGTTACTTGGATTAACCGTCTTATTTTCAAGCCCTCTTTAACAAGGAAGTCAACCTCGTTCTGCTGGTAATCCTTCCAGTAGTAGAAGCTTAACAATGGTTTTTTATTCGTCTCCCTCAACAACTGTAGGAAGACAGCGTTCTCCATCAGCCTGCCATAGTCAAGCGAGAGCCTAAAGACCTTTGTTAACCCGGTGTCTGCCAAGTAGACTTTCCTAGGCCATGTTTCTCTTTCATGCGCCTTAGGCGAGAATTTTCTTAAAAAGAAGATGAAAGAAGTGTCCTCCAGGTTCTCTACGTACCTGTAAAGGGTTGCCGTGTTAAACCGGGTTCCCCCCGACACAAGTTTTCTTTCAATAGCACGGATGCTCATTTCCCTTGAAAAATTTTGCATAAGATGATTGAACACGAACCTTGCGAGAGTAATGCTTCTCACTCCGTGTCTCTCTACGAAATCCTTGAAGAACACTAGGTCTAAGTACTCCTTAAATATCCTTTCTTTTTCCCCTCCCAGGACTATTTCAGGGAATCCTCCTTCCTCCAGATAGTTCCCTAATTCTTTTTTAACCCTCCCAACGCTTTCAAGAAGGCCTGTTTCGACGCTAATGTTTTTAGCGGTCAGGTACTCTCTGAAACTGAATGGAAGCAGCAGGTATGAAACGCTTCTCCCCCGGAGCTGAGTAGCTATCTCTCTGCCCAAAAGCCTGGAAGAGGACCCGGTTATGAATACTTTTAGCCCCCTGTTTAACAGGCTTCTAACCAGAGTCTCCCATGACTCCGCGTTTTGAGCCTCGTCTAGGAAAACGTTTTCAGGTGGACAGCCGAGTGTTTCCGGAAAAATCTCAAGTATTATTTTTAAGACTTCCAACGGCTTTAATCCCTTTAAAAAGGGCTCTTCAAAATCCAGGTAAATGGTTTCATCCCTGTTGAGCTTAGAGATCATGTTGAAGAAATAATATGTTTTACCAGACCTTCTTGGACCCGTTATGACAACAGCTTTCTCCCTCACCGGCTTCACTTCTAATTCTCTCTCAACCATCTTGGGGAAAACCCTTTTTCGGAATGAGATTAGGAAGTCCCTGATGAAACCTGTTTCCATATTTGGATTCTCTATGAGAACAATTTATAAAGTTTTTGTACCCATTATGAATATAAATCTTAATCAGAACGTGCAGGCACCACGCTCGAAAGGCTTGCCAAAGCGTGCTAGGGCTCGTGGGCCCTAAGCATCTGAAACCGTTTTTCGAAATCCATTATCAGGGGCTCAGTAAACTCTTCCTTTAAAATACTCACCAGCCTGATGATCAAAGCTTTTACAGTGCGCGCTATTATGTGTTTAGACCAATAGCGAGCGTGAAACTTGATTCCAGCCTTGACCCGCTGATGATTTATGCAAGCCTTAACATAAGGCGTCAGACCCGTATAAAACATATTGAAAAGACATTTAAACGGTCCCCCGTAGGCTGAGGCATGCTTACAAGAAGGAGAGAGGAGGAGAATCCGCCTCCTCCCCCGGTTGAGGAGTCTGAGGAGGAGCATACTTCAGAATACTCTTTGAGAACCCCGACGGGCATAGTTGGCTTAGACAAGATTATAGACGGTGGGCTGCTCAGGGGTAAAACATATCTTGTGGCAGGGGAAACAGGCACGGGTAAGACTATTTTCAGCCTCAGGTTTATCCTGAAGGGTATTGAGATAGGTGAGCCCTGCGTCTATGTTCCTTTCGACGAGACTATTGAGAGCACTGTTGAGGGAGCACTGACACTCGGCTGGGATCTTGAAACACCGATGAGGAGGAACATGCTTAGAATGCTTGATGCTAGGCCTTTCTTCGCCGAGGTGACGAGGGAGAAGTTTATGGCTGAGGTTGTTAGGGAGATTGTTAAGGAGCTTAAGAGGCATGTTACGGAGATAGGTGCTAAGAGGCTCGTCATAGATCCTGTAGCACCACTCGTCGGCGAGGTTGTCGACGTTTCTTGGACGAGGGACTTCATAAGGGGGTTTGTGACCGCTGTTGAAAAGTTCCTCGGCTGCACCACTATCATAACCAGTGAGGTCCCTACTGGCAGCGGCCTCCTAAGCAGGTTCGGCGTTGAAGAGTTCCTCTCCTCAGGAATAATAAAGCTCTCAATAACCCCGATTGAGAACAGGAATCTTAGGACACTTATGGTTAGGAAGCTAAGGTGGACCAGGGTCGACCTGACGCCTTACGTTTACGAGATTAAGCCTTTAGAGGGCATAGTTATACTGGATCCTCTCCACGAGTATGTGAAAAAGCTTAAGGAGTAGCCGAGAGTTATAACATTTCCCTTAGCATGCTTTCCATGGGTTTTTAGGGACCTTTTTTAAACCTGTTTCCTTAAGGCTATACGACACATAGGCTAAACCATGAATTGTTGGATAGCTGCCCCCAGATACAGCATTAGGAACGAGGTGAGCATCGCTGACTGAGGACTAGCCTTAAACCAGCATACTATTGCTGCTGAAAGCAGGAGCGCGCTCAACCCTCCTGAAACTACTTGAATAAGCCCCGCGGCGAGGCTGGGCGGGTTTAAAACAACGAGGATCAGGCTGTAGAACAGCTGGGGGAGGAAGCAGAATGGCAGAGCCGTCAGGAATCCTGTTTCAACACTCCTCTTCTGGAAAACCGTTCTAGGAACAAGGTAGGACAATAATAGGCTTAGGGCTACGCTGCCCAGCGTTGACGAGAAGCTTACGTTGGCAACCGGGATCAGGAGGGCTAGGCCCATCTTAGCGTAGAGGCTTGAGGCTGAGAGGCTGAGCACTATCAGCGCAGCCATAGGCGGCACCATTCTGCTAGGCATTCCCGTGAAGAACCATACTGGGACGAGTGTCTCGAAAACCCTGGGGAGCTCCCCCGATGTCGGGGGCGGCAGTAGTCCTGATTTTAAAGCAAGATAGACCCTCCTGCCCTGCTCGCTTAAAGCATACTTCTTGTCGCCTGTCTGCTCAACCAGCTCCCCGAGGGCTAGGAGATTATGGTAGAGGCTGCCAGTGCTCAGGCCCAGCTCCCTCTTAAGATCCTTAATGCCCATCGGCCCGGATTCCCCTAGCTTCATAAGCAGGGCTCTCCTCTTTCCATATGAGAGGGCGAGTATAACCTTCTCCAGGCCGTTCTCCTCCACGGCTTTAAACCGGTTAGAGGAGTATAAAAACATCGTGTCCCCTAAGCTTTATACGGTTTAATGCTAACATGCTTTGAGACGGTTTGCTTCCTAAAGCCTT
>JAWCMB010000029.1:0-20727 GCA_038850115.1 Thermoproteota archaeon | reverse complement strand
CATATCCTCCTTTGAGCCAAGTAGCACGCTCTGAGGAAGCCATAAGCCCTCGGTATAACAGGCCTTCTCAGCCACAGGCAGGCTTAGCTTAGAGTAGTCCACGGATTTACCGTAATATGCGCACGATAATGGGCATTTTTTGAAATACTCGAGGTATGGCTCTTTATAGAGCGGCTTGGAATAACCTACACTTACAGGTATCCCCTCAGCCCTCATCGCCTCAGCGAAACCAGCCTTAGAAACTCCTCCGAAAGCCTCAGGGTCATACCTGAATATGTAGAGGTGCCAAGCATGCCTAGTGATCCTCTCGTCATCCTTCAGAGGCTTTAAACCATCTATTTTAGAGAGCTTGCTGTTAAGATAGCTTGCGTTCTCCATGCGTCTCCTCGTATGCTCGTCAAACCTCTCAAGCTGAACGAGCAGTAGTGCAGCCTGAAACTCAGTCATGCGATAGTTGACTCCGGGAAGATAATGCTCGTACCATGCTCCCTGTGGGAGGCGGCCGCAGTTATGCAGACTCCAAGCCTTAACGTATAGCTCCTGGTCGCTAGTGACCGCTATTCCCCCCTCCCCGCTATTAATGTTCTTGCTTGACTGGAAGCTGAAACATCCGAAGTCTCCGAAGCTCCCTGTTCTCCTTCCCTTCCACTCTGCACCCCAGGCTTGACACGCATCCTCAACAACGCGGAGGTTATGCTTCTCCGCTATCCTCATGATCTCATCCATGTTAGCCGGCCTGCCCCCTATGTGGATAGGTAGGATTGCCCTTGTTTTTTCAGTAATGGCCTCCTCTATCCTCCGGGGGTCGATGTTGAAAGTATCGGGCTCAATGTCGACGAAAACGGGTATGGCGTTAACGTAAAGGATTGCGGTTACTGTAGCCATGAAGGTGTAAGGGGTTGTTATAACCTCGCTCCCGCACCCTATTTCACATGCCCTGAGAGATATTTCGAGTGCGGTTGTGCCACTAGTAACAGCAACCCCGTACTTCGCATGCTGGTATGCTGCGAACTTCTCTTCAAGCTGCTTAACGTATTGGCCACCTATGCCCCACACGCCGCTTTCCAAAACTTTTTTCAAAGCTTCAAGCTCTTTGTTGTCAAAGACAGGCCATTTTGGAAATGGCTTATATCTAATTGGTCTACCCCCCTTTAAGGCCAGTTGAACCATGTCTTCAACCCCATTCAAGCGGTATAAAAATATATCTCGCAAAATCAGCCTCAATTCTCTTGAGACATCTTAATACCGTGAAAAAATTTCCAACATTTAATATATGAGAACCTGGTAGGAGCCCGCAATGCACACAAGTACTTCAGGAAAAAACAGGTGCACCGTATGCGGGTACGTTTACGATCCTTCTGAGGAAGTGCGTGAACCTGATTCTGGGTTCCACCGGGAACATTTTTCGAAAAGCTCCCTGAGGACTGGATCTGTCCAGTTTACGAAGTAGGCAAGGATCTTTTTGAACCAGTAACCGAATAATCTCTGGCCGGGAAAGCGTTTCCAGTTCTTAGACTAATTGGTGTTGAAGCTTAGGCTAGACACGTAAAACGTAGTTTAAGACGAATAGTGAAGTGTTGTAGGCGGCGTGCAGCGCTATTGGGCACCATAGCCTGTAGCCTCTTTTCTTAAAAACGTATCCGAGTATGATACCAAGTAGAAAAGCAGGAAGAAATTGCCAAGGGTTCAGATGGAAAACCCCGAAAAGAATTGACGACAACAGTATTCCCCCCATGCTTCCCAGGCTTGACTCTAAGCCCCGCTGTATGAATCCTCTGAATAAGATTTCCTCGCAAGGAGCGACGACGAGTATCGTGATCAGAGAAAGAGTAACTAGTTCTGTGAATGAGGAGGGCGAAAGTATTTGGAAGAATTCTTCAAACCATGGTGGAACCGGTATTAACGTCTCAACGATCACTCCCGCTGAAATACCTGTTAACAGGGTTAAAGGCAGGATCAGCAGCGCTACCTTATACTCCTGTAGGGCGCTATATGAGTCTAATCCGAGGAAGGCTAGGCTTATCTTCCTGCCAACCATGTAGAGCAGCACGGGAATTATCATAGCAACCTCCCCTATGGTGAGCAATAATAAATTATTAATGCCCATGCCTTTGGAAAGAGAGAATGCTAGAAAGGGTAATTCTAAGATGGCTGGGAGAAACATTGCTAGAACCAGCATGAGGAAGGACTGTGGTGCTTTCCAGGGCACTTTGCTAGGAGCCTCGTACAAGGCTTTCTCACCACCCCGGTTTAATGCCTTCCTCTGAAGAAGGATGGATGCTGCAAGCACCAGGCTTGTTAAAACTGTTAAGGGTGGGCCGTATACCCATCTTTCCCAGTCAGAATGACCAAGTGAAACTGGTTCAGGTTTTCCGAGAAGGAGCCCAATCAGGCTTACGACGAGAAGTATTGACGAAGCCAGTGTCGAAAAGTTCAGCATGTAATTCCTGTAATCTACGCGGTATTGTGTTTCGAGTTTTGGAGGCGGTTGCAGGGAGGCTTTCTCAACAGGAGCCTGGCCGAAGAACGTTCCTGATTTCGCGAGCGTGTACCTATACAATAGGAAGGCGATTAGGCTCGTGTAGGAGACTAGTATGAGGATTATCTGGGGTGGAGGTGTGTCTGCAATGCTGATCGTGGTTCTTGCAATTATCGCAGGCATTGAGAGGAATACTGCCCCGAACAACGGTATGAAAACGTATAGTAGTGCGCTGAGGGAAAGCGCATTGGAGGGCTTGCTCAAAACTAGTGCTGTGGCTACTGAAAGTATGGATGAGAAGAGTGTCACAGACAGTAGGAGCAGGAAATCGAGAACTAGGAAAGGTGTTCCAGCCAAAAGAATGCTGAAAATACAGTAGAAAACGAGGGCGAAGCTGAAGGTCGCTATAAAGTACGCTGCAAGCATACCTTTCACGTATCGCCGGAACCCTTTTTCCGAGACCGCCACCGTCCAAAGTGTTTCACGCTCTATTATTCCCCAGTTTATCGAGAAGATCGCTGGGATTAGAGGCGTGTAGAGTATGCTGAAGGTTAAGGCTGCTAGCGCGAAGAATCTAAACTGTCTAACTAGAATAGGGAAGCTCAAATTGGATACTGTAGCGATCGCGAAAAGCATAATGGCCGTGAAAAGACTACCGTCCCTCAATATTCTCAGGAGATTCAGCTTAAAGACCAGAGCCATTGGTTTCTCGCTCATTTTAGGCGAAAGTATTTGTGTAAACAGCCTTGGCACCCATCTCAGTATTCTCCGGCTGCTTGAAGGCATCTCCATTAACGCCGTGGTTAGCAGGGGAGTGACGCTCGGAAGGAAATTGATCCTCATAACAGCAAAGTAGGCGCCAGCAATCAAAATCATGTAGGCCAACCCTATGATAAGTTCCAAGCTTCCTATAGAGCCTAAGGAGCATTTAGCCAGCAGGGTTGAAGGGTAAGGCAGGTCAGAGTAATTCACCCCGAACCCCACAACCATGCTTACCATGGGCATGAAGAGTATCAGAAGGATAATCCATCCCACAGCCTCCACTTCAACGTCCTTCATGATACTCTTTAGAATACCCAGTATCTGGGCTATTACGGAAGAGGCGAAAAGCATGATTTCGTAGGATAGGAAGACAGCGGGTAGAACGTTTAAGCGAGGATGGAGCATTACAGCCATGAAGGAAACCAGAGGTGGTGTGACGGCGAAGTTTAAGAAGAAAAATTGGAACAGCAGGTCCGCCACAAGGTATGTTGACGGCTTTATTGGGGACGTTAAGACGAAATCTATTTCTGGTTCAAGCGCCGTTATCCCGCCTTTGAGGCCTAGGAAAATACCCATGGCTATCACGCTTGAAAAAGTTATTGAAACTATGTTGACAAGCTCCTTCTCGCTCATCTCGGAGAAACCGTAGAACCCTCTTATGAAAAACCCGCTGAAGAGGGATGAGAACACTATGACGAAGTAAAACATTACTGTTGAAAACTTTACTGAAAAGCTTCTCCTTAATGGCCCGTAATACTGGAGAAGCTTGAAAACGAATATTTGCAGGAGCCTAGAGCCTTCCACCCTCCGTTCCCCCAACTATTCTGAAGAAGGCTTCCTCCAACGTCCCTGAGGATTCTAGCCCCACGATTTTCTTAAGCCCGTCTATAGAGCCTTCAGCTATGCTTCTCCCCCTATTTATTATTGTAGCACTGGTGCAGAATCTTTCAGCCATGTCAAGCATATGCGTGCACACGAGCGCAGCCCCATTGTCACTAACAATGTCTTTAACAAGGTTTTTAACGAGCCGCTGGCCCTCGGGATCGAGGCCGACGAAAGGCTCATCCATTATTATGAGCTTAGGCTGGTGAATGAATACTGTTGCCAACGCGAGCCTCTGCTTTAAGCCTTTAGAAAGCTCAAGGATAAACCTGTTTTCACAATCGTTTAGCTCAAACATGCTTAGGAACTCCTGCACCCTCCTCTTAGTCTCCTCCCCGGGTTCAACCCCCCTGATCCTCGCAATGTATCCTAGAAACTCCTTGGGAGTAAGGTAGTCTGGGAGAGATGGGGTTTCAGGCAAGTATCCAATAAGCCTTTTGAAGCCCTCGTCGCTTTTAACATCCCTGCCAATTACCATTATCCTCCCCTTATCAGGCTTGAGAAGGCCGACTACGCATTTCACGGTGGTTGTCTTACCGGCGCCGTTTGGACCTATCAAGCCATGAATATTCCCAGAGTTAACCTTCATAAATAAGCCCGCTACGCCCACTGTTTCTCCATAGCTCTTCCAGAGATCCTCAATGTCCAGTAGAACCTCGTTTACTGAGCATTCATCGCGCACTTGTTGCAAGACTTTCTGAAGTCTTGAGAGAAGCATAGAATTTTTAAGTTTTTAACAATCCGTGGAAAGACATTCGAAACATGGAGCTTAGACGGCTACAACTGCTGATCTACATGGGGTGGACCCATTCTTTAAACCACGGTTTATTCACAGCAATAACGCCTTTAATACCGATGATTGTTTCAGAAGGATACGACTATCTTAGCATAGGCCTACTCTTATCCGTCTACCTTCTTCTGTACAGCTTCGGCGCACTACTCTCAGCACCCATATTAAGGCGCATAGAAGACAGGAAAATCCTGTTCACATCCCTGATGCTCCAAGGTTCGTCAACACTATTCCTGCTCACGCCTGGTTTAACGGGCCTAGGCCTCTTCATATTCCTAGCAGGAGTGTCCGCCAGCCTTTACCATCCTGTTTCGAATGTTTTCATATTCAACAGGTTTAGGGAAAACGTTAATTTCGCCATGGGGCTGCATGGCACCGGCGGGAACCTGGCTCAATTCATATTCCCGTTAATGTCTTTCCTAATAGCGGTGAACCTGGGCTGGAGGTCAGCACTCATCCTAACTGGTTTCACGGTTTCCTTCTCATCAATCCCGTATCTCGCGACACCCCGCGTGGAGAAAAGTAATTTTGAAACAGTAGGAGTTCTACATGGATTCATTAAGGTTGTTTCACAAAAGTCACTCCTGCTTCTAATATGCTTCTCGCTCCTCTTTGGGCTCTACTACAGGGGGATAGAAGTATTTTTGCCGACCTACTTGAATTCGGAGAAGGGTTTTAGCGGTGAAGCCGGCAGCACCGCTCTCTCAATACTGCTGCTTGCAGGCGCGCTCGGCCAATACTTAGGGGGGCTCGTAGGAGACAGGTTGAACGAGGCAACAGTTCTCCTGTCAGCATCAGCATTAGAATTAGGTTCACTCATAATGCTTCAAACAGCTTCCAGCTACATCCTCGTAATGCTTTCGACCGCTCTTCTCGGGTTTGCGTTCTACTCTCACCAGCCGGCTGCAAACTCCCTCTTAGGGAAAAAGAGCGTGGAGGAGTTGAGAGCATACAGTTACAGCATCTGGTTTTTCCTTGGCTTCATCTCCTCATCACCATCCACTTTAGCCGTCAGCTTTATTGGCCAAAAATTCGGCTTTGCGACTGCAATACTGGTCTTAAACATAATCGCTCTCATACCTCTGGCTTTAGCCATTCATATCTACCGTAAACCCAAAGGTTGAGGGAAACGCGCGCTCAACCTCTTCAACTATTTCTTGCGACGTGAGAGCCTTGGCTGAAAGTGAAGACTTGAATGAAGTAGGGATGATGCTTAACTGCTTTTCTATTTTTCTTAAATCGCTTTTTAGGCGAAAACTTATATACTCGATGACTAATGATTTAGATGGAATAGAAATGACTCAAGCCAGTGTAACAGACGCTAGAAACTTTGCTAACTACTCTTATCTCGCCCTCTTAATACTTGGGGCACTAATGGCTTTAGCTGGGCTTTGGAACATAATAAGCTTCATTTCAATATTAGGATACTGGGGATTCGCCTTCTTCGGTGGCCTAATATTCTGGGGAATTGTTTTACTTGCATTAGGAGGATTCGGCGTCTTCACCGCTTTCACAGTTTGGAAGCCAAAGATCGTCGACGCGATCGATCAAGGGAGATATATGGAGGCCTACCAAGTCGCTTCGAACCCTGTTCAACTCATAATCGGGATCGTGTGCGGCGGCGTAATACCCGGGATCCTGCTGTTCCTGACGCAGCAGAAGCTTGCTGAAATAGCAAGACCACCCCCACCCCCTCCACCGTCATAGGAAGCTTTCACACCCTTTTAAATAGCTGTTTTTCTGAATTTCAGAAGATTATCCGATGAAGTAGGGTAGAATTATTGATCCTATGATAAGGCATAATAGGGTGAGGCTTGCGATGTAAACCATTTTATCGACAATTTTAACACTCATCCTCCCGCTAAGCTTCTTTCTGCAGAACAGTTTTAGGGCTACTCCCCCATCCATAGGATACAGGGGGAGAGCGTTGAATATCCCAAGGTTCAAGTTTATGAACCAAGCCCAGAAGAAAAAGTTCACCGGGTAATGATAGTCCTCGCCCAGAAGAGTTGACACGTAGTATTTCTGAAGCGGGCTTGAAAAGGGAATTGTCTCGTAGACCCATGGAAAAGGCACCGTAGGGATCATAAGGTATGTTATAAAACCTTCAATAGGCGAGCGTGCTAAAGCTAGAGAATAGTTTTCGAGAACATCTTTAAGCGGAACCACGCGTATTCCGCTTGAGCTAAGATTCCTCCCTAGTGTAAAAGTGTAGTTTGAAAGACCGTTTCGTGAAACCCTGAAGGTTATGTTTCCCTCCTGCTCGTAAACGTTCCTGACGGCCTCGACAAAACTATTCAAGTCAGGCGTCGGCTCACCGTTCACACCTATTATTATGTCGCCAAGCCTCATTCCCTTTTGGTAGGCAGTCCCGTTGAAGGAGAGTCCAACTACCAGTATCCCGTCAACCACCGGCTTCAAAGTAAGCATTAGAAGCATGAAGACGGCTAGCGCTGCTAAAGCGGCGATGACGTTGGAAACAGGCCCTGAGGATAGCACCCTCCCTGCCTTCTCAAGCCCAGCCTCTTCAAGCTGCTTCTCGTCAACCTCGGCGAAAGCACCTACAGGTATTATTAGGAACAGGACTAGGCCAGTAGACTTAACACCTATGCCGTTGGCCCTCGCCTGAGTCCCGTGGGCATACTCATGTATCACCATAGCTGTAAGGAGCGCCAACCAACCGTAGAAAACGGGCAGGTAAGGGTTTACACCCGGTAGAAGTATGTTGGCTGCTGGTCCAAGCTCCCTTAAAACCCTGCTGACGCTAGGGTTGCTCAGCATATTGTTTATCGCGTTAAGCAGCAAATATATCATCACCGCCCCTAGGAACGGCATTACTATCAAGGAGATAAGCCCCATTTTCTTGGAGAACCTGGTTGCCCCCAGTCTATCCATTAGTGTTAACCCGACCCTCGTCCTGATTAGGATGAATGGGAACTGGACTTCAACCATGCTCGGCAGGCGTAAGCGCATCTACCATTTTTCAGCGAAGGGCTCTTTTTAAACATAGCCCGGTTGAGACGTTTTAAGACAGCCAACCGAACCCTCTCTAAGCTTGAACCATACGTGGTACGAACACCTTCCTGATTAGCCTTCTGCTACTTTTTAAAACTGTCGAAGGAAACTATTTCGCTCAAAGGCTTCCTAGGACCGGGTTCCCTAAACTCCTCGCGAGCAGGATACCCGAGCGGGGTTATGGCAACAACATTGTACTCCTCAGGTATTCCGAGAACCTCCTTAACCCTCCTGTTGTCGAAGGAGCCAATCCAGCATGTTCCAAGACCCTCAGCCCTAGCCGCTAGAATTAGATGTGTGAATGCTATTGAAACGTCTACAAGCATACTCATCGAACCCATGTATCCACCCCTGTTCCACCCTATGTCTAGGCCGCATGCAACAACAACCACGGGGGCCTCAGCTATGAAACCCTGGTTGCCGCACGCAGGCACAAGCTTTCTCTTCAAAGCCTCGTTCTTCACTACTATGAACCTCCAAGGCTGACGGTTTGAACCCGAAGGAGCTATTCTCGCAGCATCCAGAACTCTAGTTAACACATCGTCCGGTATAGGATCCGGTTTGTAAGACCTTATACTTCTCCTAGTCCTCACCACCTCGTAGAAATCCATCTTGTTCACCATTTTCGTCTTGCAAAAGATGAATAAAAGTTTTAGCACCACAAATTGTGACTGTGATTATTTAAATTATGGAAAAATTTATACTGTAGATCATGCGGCAATCGGTTTCAGGGAAATGCTTTGAGCCACATAGGTAAAAGCGTCAGGATGTCTAGGTTTCTCAAAGAAGACGGGAGGACGCTGATAGTGCCAATGGAGATGCTTAGCGAAAGACCTTGGAATGAAATTCTCAGGGAAATAATTAATGCTGGAGCAGACGCTATACTCGTCACATACGGTATTCTTCGGCAATACTACCGTGATATTGCCGGCAAGATACCCTTCATACTTACTACGCCTATTGACCGTCCGGAGCATGTTGAAATTGCAAGCAGGGTTGGTGCAGACGGGGTTAAGGTACACTATTTTGGGCAGCTCAGGGAGCTACCCATGACTCAGATCGCGTTAATAGCCGAGGAATGCGATAGGAGAGGACTGCCGTTTCTCTTCGAGCCTGTTCCCATGAAGGAGAAAGAGATAGACCTAGACACAGAGGTCTTGAAGCTTGCAGTAAGACAAGCTGTATCGCTTGGAGCAGACATTGTAAAGATATACGCGGAGCCTGAAGCCTTCAAGGAAGTTACAAAATCGTGCCCAGTCCCAGTGGTTATGGCAGGCGGCCCGATAACTACGGATCAAGAGTCTCTTAAGATGATTAAGAATGCTATTGACAACGGTGCTTCAGGCGCAGCTTTTGGAAGAAAAATCACTCAACATAAGACACCGGGTAATATATGCAGGGCCATAGCAAGAATCATACATGAAAACAGTACAGTTGAGGAAGCGATGCTAAATCTAGAATAGGCTCACATTTTTACGGTTTGAAGCTTGAAAGTTAAGCCTGGTTGGAGACGATTGTTCAGCAATATCAGTCCCACCTGCCCTCAGGTCTTTTCAATAAGAATCAAGGTTTTAACAGCATGATAAAAAGGATGAGATATGCGCCTATCTACTAGCTAGATGGCGGAGGGGGCGGGGGAGGCGGAGGCGTAATTTCACCCTTAGGCTTCCTTCTTAACAGCAGTACCATAAGCACCACGACGACCACTGCTACAACTGCTCCTATGATGACGAGCCACGGGATTTCAGGGGCTGCTCCAGCTCCCTCCTCCTTGCTAACAGTCAGGCTGCCGGTTAAACCGTTAACATCAATATTATACGTTCCCTCGCTAGTTGGCGTGTATGTGAAGCTTACTGTTGTAGACTGGTCGGGGCTTAGTGTGCCTGTTTCAGTATCCACAACCTGGTTGTTAACCTTAAGCGTAACCTCGTACGTGCCTGATTCCCCACCGGTATTCTTGACGGTGATGGAGATCGTTGAGGACTGCCCAACCTTGATAGAACTCGGGCTTATATTCAGGCCGCTAACCTCAAACCTTGCTGGAAGAGTCGTTGAAACAGTTATGGTGACCGTCTGGTCGCCAATCCTAACAGCATACGAGCCGTCTGCGGTAAAGGATAACTTGTGGCTTAGACTCTTAGTCTCGCCAGGGTTCAGAACGATCAGCCAGCTCTTCTTAACCTCCCCGCCCACACTTACAGTCAGATTATGAGTACCCATAGCGTTGCCAGTGTTGGAAGCAGTAATAGCGATGGTGACTTCCTCGTTCGGCTTCAACTGCGTCTTATCAAGGTTGGCGTTAATCACTATGTTGGGCCTTGGCTGCGGGCTAACTAGGTCGATCGATAAAAGCTCTATCCTAGCCCATTCCGTGTGGTCGAGTAGTTCCCAATAGATTTTAACTATAAGGGTGCCGAAGCTGACTGGAGCGAACCACCATTCCACAATGGCACGGTATCCTTCTGGAGCATTCGCATATCCCTCCCACCTGTATTTATAGATTAGAAGCGACTCTGAGTCAAACGTTTTAGTTTCTGAACCCAAGTAAACCAATCTTCCAAACCCGAGCTCCTCGTAACCGTATACTGTAGTAAAGTTCCATGCTTCTTCCCATGTGCCGACCCAAGCAACCCAAACATAAAGCATGAGGTTCCCAAACATCTCAGCGTATTCTCCAGTGTAGGTTTCCTCGTCAATCATCACCTGCAGGCATTTGCCAGTAGACTTTGAAATCCATAGAAGCATAGTCTCAGGCGTCTCCCCCTCCTCCTCAGCATACTCCCATTCAACCTTCCACGTATCCTCCCCGCTCACGGTTTCCTCCCCGAGGACTCGGAAGCCTATTTCCCCAACAGTCCCCTCTTCATCCGAGAAACGGTACTTGGCTGAACTAACGTTGTTCAGCAGTATTGCCACGCTCTCATACTCCGATTCCTGAGCGTAAGATACTATTGGCTGGTTTCGAATCAGCGACAGCATTATTAGAAGGACCAAGCAAAATGCAATTGGTTTCTGCTTATCTAAATCACTTAATATATTCATTTTAAAAATTAATCCCTATCCTTCTTTATAAAGATTACCCTGATTTAACCCATTTTTATAGTGTTCCCTAAAGCATGGTAAACGCCTAAACGCTTAAAGGCATTGTTAAGAGGGTTTCTTCAAACATGTTTTTCTGACTGGGCAAGCACCGCACGCTTTTCTCCTGCAATATTCCAAGTTCAGCCTGACAAGCTGCGACTCTACTTCTTTAATCCTCTTCACCCCGAGCCTCCGGGCGGTTTCAACAGCCAGTTTAGAAGGCTCAGGATCCGCCTTACTCCAGACACCTCTCAACTCCCTCAGAAAAATATTGACTCCCACCGGGCCGATGCCCCGAAACCCTTTGAGTAATTCCTCCAGATGCTTGGGAGACTCTGCTTCTTCATGAACCCTATCCAAGCTTCCAAACTTCTCCAGAAGAGTTTTTGAAACGTGAAGCAGGTTTGTGGCGGTTGAAAAATCATACCTAACGTATCCCCCTGAGTCAAGAACCCTGACCAGCCTATCCCATCCTGCTTCAAGCATTGCCTCTGGCGTTACGAGACTCTCCTCCTGAAACCTTTTGAAAGTCTTCTTAGCAACTTGGGACGATATTCTCTTTGCGAAAAGCATTGAGGCAAGAAACCATTTAAACCGGTCCTCAGGCTTATTCAAATCCAAGCCTAGTTCCTCAGAGTAAGTCTTAATCTTCCTCAGCTTTCTAATCGTAACATTCACGTAAAGAATAATGAGTAGTAGAGTTTAAAGGTTACTGCTGCTCAAACACCTGGTCTACGGAAACAGTTTTAAAAGCCCTTCTAGAGCGAGCTTAAGATGCTTTTCAAGTACTGAACATCCTTCTGGGTTTGCGTCACAATCTCGCCCAGCGGCAAATCGTATTCGCTGTGTATAGATACTGGACCCTTGAAACCTGTTTTCCCAAGTATTTCGAAAACCGTTTTCCACGGAACCAGTCCTTCTCCCAGTGGAACTGTTTGTGCACGCCATTCTCCCCCTTCTTTAAACCAGCCGTAATCCTTCACGGAAACCATTCTTATCCTTCTGCTTAGAATATCCATTCCCATGAGCCATCCTGCTAAGCCCCCCTCCACAGCCATATGGCCAGGATCAACGTAGGCGCCAACAAGATCCGGGTCAAACCCTTTCAGAATCAGCCATACGACGGTTGGCTCCGCGGACATGAACATGCTTGAATGAACATGTACCGCTGAAGTGACCCGGTATTTTCTGCTTAACTCCTGAATCTTCCTAAGCTCTTTACGTATTTCCGCCACTTGCTTCCGCAGGAAGCCGAAACCCCTATACTGCCAGTAGCCCAGCTTCAAGTATTTCACCCGGTTTTCAAAAGCAGCCTTGAAAACCTCCTCAGCATAGGGCTGGTCGGCACTAGTTATTTCAGTCGTTATCATCGGCACTTTCAAGCCTTTAGACTCGAATATTTCAACAGCCCTCGGAAGTTTTTCCACAGCCTCGCTAGGCTTAATGTAGCCGTTTGACCGGACCGTTAGGTCAACGCCTTCTAAGCCTATTTCCACCACTAGTTCTGCAAGCTCTGTTAAAGGGAGAGACTGAAACATTTTCGAGAACAGGATGAGCTGCATGCTTTCACCCATCCTTTTCCAGTGTTAAAACCCTAAGCCGATCGTCCGGTTGAGACATCCTGTCCTTATCCTCCCCTCCTTAACGTTAAACACTTCCGGGAACCTTTCCTGAACCTCTTTAAAAGCGTGAGGCAAATATTGCCTAGCATTGTACTCAACACCCATTACCGGGTTTGTTCTGGCTGCAAACCCTGCTGAATGTACGAAAGCCAGACCCGGGCAGGTTAAATCCTGTATGCTGTAGGGCACTCCTAACTCTTCTGCTTTAGCCACTAGAAGAAGAATGGAGCTTTGACACTTGCATGTTTTCAACGCTACTCCAGACCAGCCTAGCCTCATTGACAGGTCGAAGCTTCTCAGGCCAGTAATGCCCTCGTCAGCTAAAACAGGCTTTACTTCCGCAACCATCCTCATGTTAAACATGTATCTTTCTATATCCCTGCTAACCGGCTGCTCCACATAAAGGATTCTTTCAAAGGCTTCAGGAGCCTCCTTCCTGACTCTTCTCAAGTATTCTAAAATGGCCTCTGGAGAAGGATGCATCTCGTTAGAGTCCACAGACAAGTAGAAGTCTTTCTTACCCTGCTTCCTCAGTGTTTCCGATACGACTTCAGCGACTTCCTTAGTTCTCTTCACATCCCAGTCCATATCGTTGCCTCTCAGCTTAATCTTTAAGCAGAAAACCCCCTCCTTCTTAATCCATTCCTCCAAACTTCCCGGCAGGGCCTCAGGCTCCTCTGAACCCAGCTCGCCTCTTCTCAAGTTGTCCAGTCCGCCGACGAGATGAAATATTGGAATTTCCGAAGAATATTCTGGTTTAATGTATTCGGTTATATACCTATTCCTAAATTTTTCTCCAAGGTAAAAGCCCAAGTCGTGGTTAACATACTTGGGACCGTACCCTTCGTAGCTGCATATTCCGTTAACCTTTCCGAATCCGTCGTGAAGGGAAGCATCTACTGGGGACACCGCCACTAAAGATGCAAGAATGGGAAGCTCCTCTTTAAGCCCCAGTTCTAAGGAAACGCTTCTAGCAATGCTAGGTATCTCCTCCTCGTGCCTTGCAAACCAGTCTATGGGGTGCATGAAGCGGCTCCCAGCCTCTTTAACCAGCATCTTCCCGTAGCGTTCGGCAACAAGCTTCATGGCCTCAAGCTTTCTCTCATGAGTTTCCCCAGTGCTTGGAAACGCCCATTCGCAGACCAGCGGCATGGATCCCAAGCCCAGGGACTCCTTCCCATCCCTGTTTTTAACTACAGTGGTTACTATGAGCGAAGTGGACTCCTCCACCACGACGCTCCCGAATTTCAAAGGAGCCCTAAGCCTCTGACTGCTATATTCAAAACTTATTTCAACCGGCCGGATGTCAGAATCCTTACCCATTGCGAAGGCGACACCATTCTCACGCTCTTTAATCTTTCGCTAGCACACGCGCCTGCGAACGTTGTTTTTCAACGCTGCTTCTCTCATGTCAGAAGCCCGCTTAAAATATTCCTCCCTGGTTTCCAGGCTGAACTCTTCAATAACGCTTCTCACAGTAGTCTTGTCGGCTTCGCAAGACATGAGGAACACTGCTTCCGGCCGAACTACTTCAAAACTGACCTTTGAACCATATTTCTCCTTTATCCGATCCATTTTTTCACAGTTGTAGTCTAGGTGTAGAACCTCATAGTCGAGGTTTATGTTGCAACATATAACCGGCTGATAGTTGCTGGAAACAGCTAGAACCCTGCCTAGGGGGTTTACAATCATGCTTCCCCTGTCATCCGCTATTGAAGAAACCATGTAGACACCATGGTTGAAAGCCCAAATCTTCAGCTGCAGTCCCCCAGGGTACATTGAGGAGAAGAACACGATCTTAACCCTGTTCCTAGCTAAGCCCTTAATCACGTCTTCAAAGTTTAGGTCGAAACATATGGCGACACCGATTCTCCCAAACTCTAACTCGAACGACCTAGCCTCAACCCCTGGCGTAACGCCTGCTTCAATCTCCCATATCGTAGGGTGAATCTTATCGTAGCTTCCAACGTACTCCCCGTCTCTACCTATTAAAACAGCCGAGTTGTAAACTTTACTGCCCTCCCTCCGCATCATCGGGAGGATTATGTGAACCCTGTTCTCCCGGGCGAAAGAAGATACTCTGGAGAAAATAGCTCCCGGAACTTCCTCCGCGTTCTCCACCATCTCCTCCATGCTTAACCCTAGTAATGGTGAGCATTCGGGGAGGCAAATAATATCTGGCTCGTCGAAAATGGCTTTCTTTAAGAGGCACAGTATTTCTTTCATATTGCTTTCTATTGTTTCGCCGGCTGTTTCTCTCCTGCTTCCCCTAAAAGTTACCGTGGCTACACGAACATGCTTTGCCAACCTGGCTCTTCGAACACCGTCTTACGATTTAAATATTGCTTACCTGTCGATACGTGACATGTGTAAAAAGAATGAAAAAGCTAGGGTTCTAGTAACAATACCGAGAGGCCTCTACAAGACAGTCTCAAGGGTTGAAGACGAGGAGACGCTTAAGTCTTTTGCAGAATGCGTTTTCAACCCGTTAGACAGGAATCTCGATGAAAAGGAGCTCTCCAAGCTCATAGTTAACATGGATGGGTGTATCACGAGTTGGGGCTCTCCAAGGTTCACTGAAACCGTGTTGAATAATGCTAACAGGCTTAGAATCATAGGTCATGCTGCTGGAAGCGTTAAGCCCTACGTGACAGACGAGGTTTTTAAGAAAGGAATAATCGTTGTTAACGCTGCTTCAACAATAGCTATACCCGTGGCGGAGTTTACCCTCGCCATGATCCTGAACTGTTTAAGGGGAATACCGAAGTATGTTGAAGCAATGAGAAGGAAAGCCTGGAGTTACAGGGATCAGAAAAGCTTTACGACTTACGATTTAAGAGGGAAGACGGTTGGAGTAATAGGGTTTGGGGCTGTTGCCAGAGAATTGGTTAAACTGCTTAAACCGTTCGAAGTCAGCGTGATCGTATACGACCCCTACGTGGAGCCAAGCCAAGCTGCTGCATGCGGGGCCAGGAAAGCTGATTTAAACGAGCTGCTTTCATGCTCAGACGTGGTTACTCTACATGCTGCTTCAACCCCGGAAACCCGTTGCATGATCGGCGAGAAAGAGTTTAGACTAATGAAGCCTACAGCCTACCTGATAAACACGTCCAGAGGTGCTCTCATAGATGAGAACGCCCTGATTAAAGCTTTAAAGGAGAAACGGATAGCGGGGGCTGCTCTGGATGTTTTTGAACAGGAGCCTTTGGAGAACAGTAGTCCACTGTACGACTTGGAGAACGTGTTTCTAACACCTCACGTGGCAGGAGGGTCTGATGAGAGTATGAGCCGTTTGTTCGGCACAATCGTCGAAGATTTTAAAAGATTCTTTTCAGGAGAAAAGCCTGTTAACGCGGTGCTATATGAGAGGCTTAAAGTTCTTGCTTAAAGTTTCTGAAAAGAGGTGAAACATTCCGACGGCTGTCTGTTTTCCACAAGCACACCATTTCTCTTTGAAAAAATAAACACTTAAATAAGAAAGCAGGATAAACTCACTGTAAAGCAGTTAATGAGAAAAGGATTGGATGCAGAAGACGTTGCGGTATCCATCTTGGAGAAGCTCGGCTACACGGTTTTAGAAAAAAGGAAGCCTGTAGTAGTCGGAGGAGTGAAGGTTGCTGAGATAGATCTGATCGCAAGAGACCAGGAGGGGGATGCTTTAGCGGTTGAGGTTAAGTCTGGAAAGGCCTCAGTCACGGACGTTAGACAGGTTTACAGCAACTCCAAGCTTCTAAAGGTTAAACCACTGCTAGTCTGCAAAGGTTTTTCAGACGCTTCAGCACTCAGTCTTGCCAGCGAGCTGGGGGTGAGATATCTCCTTCTCCCCGAGTACTATCTTCTCACGTTTGAAGATTTTAAGGAGGTTTCCAAGGAGATTATATACGACTTGTTAATGCTGTACCTCTCAACTGAGGTTCAAGAAATTAGTAGTGAAGAGGAGAAAATAGTTGAGGCTGTTGCTAGTTCTAACAGCTTTACTGAAGCCTCGGGAAGGTTGAATGTTTCAGAAGAGGAGCTTGGGAGAATGGTTTCCAACATGAACATCTTCAGGCCTGGGGACAGGCAGAGCTTCAGCCAACTTAGGCTTAGAGCAATGCTTGCTAAACACAGGCTTAAGGAGAAGAGGCGCATTGAAAATATAGAGCATAAGCTTGATATTCTTGAAAAGAAAATAAATGGTTTGAAAGATGAAAAATAAGGGGTATTTTCCTAGAGTTTCCTATGGCAGAACCACCAGTCGAAGCACTCGAATTCACCTGCTTTAGCCTTCTCGAGACGGGTTTTAGCCGTTTCCACGTCTCTGGCAGGCGGGATTATCACATGATCCTTAATTAGCTCGTTGTTAGGCCAGTTCGCCGGCATCGCGACACCATTCTTGTCAGATGTCTGCATCGCCTCAACAACCCTCACAATCTCATCCATATTCCTTCCCAGCTCCTGAGGATAGTAGAGGATTATGCGTATTTTTCCCTTGTCGTCGACCACAAATACTGCTCTAACAGTATTCGTCCCTTTCCCAGGGTGGATAAGACCCAGCCTCTCAGCAACCTCGCCAGTGTCAGCTATTATCGGAAACTTTATCTCTACGCCTAGCTTCTCCCTTATCCACTCCATCCATTTCATGTGTGAGAAAACCTGATCTACGCTTAGGCCGATTAACTCGCAGTTTAACGCTTTAAACTTGTCATACCTTTTCTGGAAGGCTACAAACTCCGTTGTGCAGACTGGAGTGAAGTCTGCAGGATGACTGAACAGCACGAACCATTTTCCTGCAAAAGCCTTAGGCAGCTCCATAATCCCATGCGTCGTTTGAACCCTCATCTCTGGAAAATCGTCTCCGAGAAGAGGCATGCCTTTCTTCTTAATTTCAACAATTTTCTCCATTTTATCTCAATTAGATTATTCAGCTACGCGTTGATAAACTTTTTCCGAAAACATTGCGGAAGCGGAGCTTAAAGAAGTAGGCCAAGCATAATGGGCGTTTTTATGCTTGATAGTCTGATTAGCTCGAAAATATTCACCAGTCTAAAGTCGCCTTCTTTAAGACTCTGGCTGGAGGGTTTAAGCCCGCCTCTCTAAACGCTATTAATAGTGCGCCCACAACTGGGGGGTATGCAGGTCTTCTAACGTTAATCTTCCCGTATTCTAATGAAAGACGCTTCCTAATTCCTCCAACTAGGATGTCTGGATGATGGTTAAACATTCCACCTGTTAAGTAAATGTTCAACTCCTCTCTAGGGTTCAACTTCATTTTTCTAGCTACAGCCAGCACGCCTCTCGAAAGGGATTTCGCAGCATCCTCAATTATGAGCCTAGCAACCATATCACCATGCTCAGCCTCAGCCTTAACTATTTTCGCGAAGAGCGCTATACGCTCCTTCCCCATCTCTTGGACACGCCTAGCCAATTCCTCCATGCTTCTGGCTTTAAAGAAGCTCTTCGCCTTCTCCTCAAGGCTCGTCCTACTTCCCCTCCCGTCGTAAGACTGGAATGCTGCCCTCAAAGCCTCTATTGCAACAGAGTATGCCCCACCCTCATCGTTGAAAACATGACCCCATCCCCCTGCTCTGAAGAATAAGCCCCCTGACACTCCTAGAACCACAGAGCCTGTTCCAGCTATGACTATAATACCTTGCTCGTCAAACCCTAGGCAGGCTGCTGCCGCAGCCTCGGCATCGCTTTTAACCAAGATTTTACCGGCCCTAATCCTTCCCTTAAAAAGTTTTTCAAGCCTTCTTCCCGCCGTCCAGGCTCCTGAGAGACATAGTACTGCAACTTCAGCCTCATCACAACCGAGTTTCCTAAGGGCTCCGTTAAACGCCTCCCCTACTGAAAGAAGAGTTGTTTCAGGGCCTGCTGAAAGAATGTTTGACGGTCCGGATTTACATGCGGCGACACGCCAACTGCCGGTTTCCACAGCGAGGCACCGGGTTGAGCTCGCACCCCCGTCTACACCGGCCACAACAATACGTTTCAATCGTAGAGGAGAACCCTTCTAACTCGGGCTTTAAACCTTTTCTGCTCTTCCCTCAGTCTTAAGACAATCTCTTCAACGCTAACGCCGTTCAATATATTTCTCCTGACCTGGTTGTCGCCGAGCAGCCTATCCATCTTCCCTTGTTCAATTTCAAACTCCCCCGAGTGAACCTCTAACGCGGATTGAAGGATATGAACCGCAACCTGGAACGGCCTAATCCTCCTCTGGTCTTTCGCCACCAGATGGATCCCTCTACAAACCTTTCCCTCGTGTTTAGAAGAGGAGGGGATAAATCTGGTCTCCATGAGTAGGCACTCTTTACCAAGCTTCCTTTTCAACATGGAGGCGATTTCCGCCGACTTGAGCCATGGAGCGCCGAAGACTTCAAAAGGCTTGTATGTTCCTCTTCCTTCAGAAAGATTTGTAGCCTCTAGAAGAACCATCCCGGAATAGAGTAACGCGGCAACCGGAGTCGGTATTGCGGGTGAAGGATATATCCAAGGCAGGCCCGTGTCGCAGAAGTACATCATCCTGCTCCATCCTGAAAGCCTCACTACCAAGGGGGGTTTCAAGCCCTTTTCGAAAGTGTAGAGAAGAGCCAGCTCGCCGGGAGTCATACCGTATCTAAGGGGAAGATAATATGGTCCGACGAAGGATTCAAACCCCTTTTTTAAAACAGGCCCCTCAACGGTGAGGCCCCCCAGCGGGTTAGGTCTGTCGAGAATCATGAAGCCGACATTGTTTTTCGACGCCTCCTCTAAACAGTTTAGCATCGTCGATATGTAAGTGTAGGTTCTGCAACCAACGTCTTGAATATCGTAAACGAGGAGGTCTAGGTCCTTAAGAGCTTCAACGCTCAGCTTCCTCTGGACACAGTATAGGCTTTGAACCCTAACCCCGTTTAAAGAAAGGCTTTCAGACTTAACCGGCTCACCCGCAGCATAGGCTCCCCAAAGTCCGTGTTCAGGCGTAAAAATGGTTTTAACCCGTATCCCTTTTTCTAAGAGCCGTAGATAAGACGGCTCCAGGCTCCTCGTCACGGACGTGTGGTTTACCACTAGCCCCACGTTCAGGCCAACAAGCCTCCGGAGTAATGCTTTCCTCTCGAGGAGAATATCTAGCCCTGGTTTAACCATGTTTTTCAAACTACTCGCCCAGAAGACTTTTCCTTCTGATCCTCTTAATACCCCAGTCTCCGAAGGTCATGAAGGCTTCCGAATATTGAAAACCGACTTCAAGCCCCCTGACTCTTTTCAAGCAGGAATAGTAGTCCACGTAGTTGAACCCGCTGTACTTTCCAGAGGTAAAATCGTAAGTCTTAATCACATCCAAATATTTTTCGAAAACACTGCTGACATCAACATACACCTCCGGCTGGAAGCCCTGAGGGTCCTCCCAGTTCTCAGGGTAGTAAAGCTCCAACGGGCCACCGTGTTTCCCCTCCATCCTCTGCTCCCCCGTGAAGCGTTCGAAAGCCTGTATGGCGAGAAGGTGGCATGCAAGATGGTCGGGATGATAACTTCCCTTCCAGTGCATCAGGACCGCATCCGGCTTAAACTCTAGAAGGCTCCTGTACATTTTCAGCTTAACCTCCTCAGCATCATAGGGGACGCCTTCCACACACCCTAGGAAAACCACTTCAGCATCTAGCTTTCTGGCTGCTTCTAAAGCTTGTTTAACCCTGGTTTCAGCATACTCTTCAACGGAGAGCCCCGGCGGCCGTGCCCATTTGCCAGACGGCTTAAACATGTGGAGTATGAGACACCTTCCCCCCTCTTCAGCGTTTCTCAGTATCGTTCCACCGGCTGTGATTTCAACATCCCCCGTGTGGGCGCTGAATGCGAGTATTTTAATACCCGACGTGATCACTCTCCTCCAAGGTTCTTAGTGAAAACCGCGAACCTGCGGGTCTCAGACATGCCGTTCCTAACGTAGAAACTGTAGTTTCTCCCTCCGCCCCAAGCTAGCCAAGCGTTCTTACCGCCGAGAGACTGGATCAGCTTTAAACCCCTTTGTAACAGGACTGTCCCAACCCCCTTGTTCCTATGCTCCTCAGCAACCCCAAACGGGCCGAAATGCTCTATCAGCCCATCGGTACCTATTTGACAGTAGCCAACTA